>JAFGPJ010000220.1 GCA_016936275.1 Sedimentisphaerales bacterium | reverse complement strand
GAGAATTTCTTTCGACCATTTACCTGTGCGCATGTCCATAAATTGCGAAGTGCTCGCTAAGCTGTATTCAGCGAAAATCTTGCCGCACAGAAAATAGCTGAATAAATCCGCGATGAAAACCAGGTTCGTGGCCTTTGCCAGAGCGACCGAATTTTTAAGTCGCATCGCGAGCAGTTGATAGACGCTGTTAAACTGCAAAAATTGCAAGCCGGTGTTTTCGTATATCTCGCGCTTGCTCATCAGCTTGAATGCTTTTTCCGTTATTCCGTTGGTTTGGCTGTCACGGTAGTGATAGGGATTTTCAATCAGCTCACCGTCGGCGTCCAGCAGGCCGAAATCGACGCCCCAGCTATCAATGCCGATTCCCCAGACCTGTGCTCCGGCTGCTTTTGCCGCTTTGCCTATACCTGTTTTAATCTCGGACAGCAGCTTCTTGAAATCCCATCGCAGCGAGCCACTGTCTTTGATAGGCCCGTTGCCGAAGCGATGGATTTCTTCGAGGACAACTTTGTCGGCCGAAACCGAACCGAGCATCACTCTGACGCTCTCTGCGCCAAGGTCAACCGCGATGTATTTCTTGACCTGTGCCATCATAGACTCCTTATTTCGAGCATATCAATACTGAAAAATAGACTTATACTCCAGAATCAGTGCTTTTGCAAACTGAAAATTGAGTACCATGGTCTTTCAATATGATTTTATCTGAAAACTGATGGCCGGATGTGTTGACATCAGGCCACATATTTTAGTATTATTGACATTGTGGCATTCAGGAGCAACAATTATGAAGTCAAATGGGAAACGTCGTCTGTATAATGGGGCCAAATGATGAGACTATGAGGTTCTATAGAGAAAGGGTGAAATGAAAGCATTGCAGCTCATATCAAGTATATTACGAACAGCAATTCCAGTCCTGATTATGGTTCTTATGATGTGTACTCCCGGATTTGCCTTAAGTGGTGATAAGACCACCGGCGATCAACGCATCGAGTCAGCCGTCCATGACGAGCTCCAGAACAATAAAGGAGAGCCTGTATATGTTGTTGTTCTGTTAGAAGAATCACCAGCAGCCAAAGCCACTCGAACACTGGCTAAAAATCAGCAGGCTGTCAAGGATGTACAGAGAAGCGTGCTGCAAAAACTCAGCCTGGATGAATTCGCCGTCGTCCACATTTATGATAACTTTGCATCTATGACCGGCTACGTAAATCAGGCAGGGCTGGCGAAGCTCGCTGCAGATCTGCATGTCAGGTCTGTAGGCCTTGATGTCGGTGGCCACGGCCATCTCAGCGTCAGTGTTCCGTTCATTGGTGCAGATCAGGTGCATACGGAATTGACGCAGGGTTACACTGGAAAGGGCATAACCGTCGCCGTTCTCGATACCGGTGTCGACAGCGACCACCCCGATTTGAGCGACAACATTGTCGCCGGTTCGTACACGTTCCTCAACGGCAGCAGCGGACCAGGAGCCGAAGACGACCACGGCCACGGAACCAACGTCGCGGGCATAATCACCTCCAAAGGCATTGTAGCACATCCCGGAGTCGCACCCGATGCCAATATTTTGCCAATAAAAGTATCAGACGAAAACAACCGATTTGAATACTCGAGTGATGTTGCTGCCGCAGTGGACTACGTGGTGACCCATCAAGCCGATTACAGAAACCTTTGCGTGATAAACATGAGCCTGGGTACAGACAGGAAGTTCAGTGAGTGCCCATGTGATAACGTTAACATCACATGGTTGCAGAACCTCAAAGCCTCTCTTGATGCGGCCAGGGACGCGGACATAACTATCTTCGCGTCCACCGGGAACCAAGGTTTGACTAATGAAATATCCGCTCCGGCATGTCTGTCTGCCGTCGCCGCCGTCGTAGCAGTCTATGACCAGAACCTCGGTCGAGAGCCTGATAGCGGAACATACAACAGCAGATTCGGAAGCTCGTGGCCAAGCACATACGATGCAGAAACATACCCTGATCTGATCACAATCTTCTCAAACCGAAGCGGGCGCAACGAATTGGCTGCGCCCGGAAGATCCATTATCGCACCGGGATACGGTGGGGGAATCAGCAATTATACCGGAACATCTCAGGCATCCGCACATTGCGCGGGTGTCGCAGCTCTAATGAACGAAAAAGCCGAGCTCCTCGGGATATCGATGTCCCCTGCTCAGATCGTTCAGACGATGAAAGATACGGGCCGACCCACCATCGATCCGGCGATGACCTTGCCGAATCCGATTCGAGTAGATGCACTCGCAGCCGTCAAAGCTATCATACAACCATACGCCGACACGAGCATAATATTCGAAGACAACTTCGAGACAGGGACTATCGACACCGCCAAGTGGCCATTGGTTAATCATGCCACGGTGGATAGTGTAGGGATAAGTGAGCCTTCCGGCTATTATTCGTTGCGGTTGAACGGGCATCAATCAGGTGGAGATTCAGTGGTGTCCAGAGCCATAGACCTTTCATCCTATTCTCATGTGACGCTGACATACTGGTATCAACAGTCTGGCGACGGCGAGTCTCCGGATGATGGTGACGACCTCGTCATCGAGTACGACAGCGGGTCCGGCTGGGTGGAATTGGAGCGACAGTTTGGAAGCGGACCTGACATGGCGACATTCGTGAAAAGATCGATAGACTTGCCTGCGGAGTCTCTGCACACAGGTTTCAGACTGCGAATCCGGAGTATTGACTCGGCGGACCTCACAGAGGTATATGATGACTGGTTTGTTGATGATGTCGAGCTAAGATCAACTACCACTGATGGGAGACTATGGGATCTGAATATACTGGTCTGTGGGGCAGAAAGCGATAATGAAC
Source organism: Sedimentisphaerales bacterium (assembly GCA_016936275.1). Taxonomy (GTDB): domain Bacteria; phylum Planctomycetota; class Phycisphaerae; order Sedimentisphaerales; family Anaerobacaceae; genus JAFGPJ01. Next base: position 8,373 of record JAFGPJ010000220.1, on the reverse strand, counting down.
TTGAGGATATTCAGCAGAAGCTGCAGGCAACGAGGGAGTTCGACACAGTTGACATCCTAAATATTAGGAATGAGACTCCATCTCTATCTGACCTGCAGGCTTACGATGCTGTAATGGTGTTTTCTAATTGGGATTATGAGGATTCAACTGTATTGGGAAATGTGATGGCGGATTATGTAGATAGTGGCGGGGGGGTAGTCTGTGTGTTGTTTGAAGTCGCTGGTAGCGACAACAACAGAATTATGCAGGGCCGCTGGAACAGCGAGCAATACTATGCTATTTCTCGTGGAAGCATAAAGTATGGTCCTCGAGCTACCTTAGGCACTGTGCACAATCCAGGGCATCAGATAATGCAGGGAGTATCCTCCTTTGACGGCGGCAGCGAGAGTTTTCGGCCACAGACGTTCGTCGTAATGCCCGGTGCGGTTCGGATTGCGGATTGGTCGGACGGTCGTCCCTTGGTCGTGACAAAGATGATTGGCAGCATTCGACGTGTCGATCTTGGATTCTACCCGGTTTCTTCTGACGTAAACAGTAACTTTTGGGACTCATCAAGCGATGGAGTTCTATTGATGGTTAACGCGCTTAAGTGGGTAGCACGCGCAGACTCAGAGACACTGATGCCTCTTCCGGAATTCAGCGAGACATTCAGCGATTCTGCATTAACGAGGGGTTACTGGTTTGAGGCTCCGGCCAATTTTCGAATAACCGGGCTTAGAGTTCCAGACGAAAGCAGTAATGGAAGGCAAAATGTTGAGGTTGTTATATTCGATAACCAGACACCTCCACCGAATCATCCTGCTACAACAAATGCTTTTGTTTCTCTTGCAAGATTCATAGACGAACCATGTGGTAATATATTGTCAGTTAATATTACTGTTTCCACCGGTGATATAATAGGCATTCTGGGTGCGGCCGGTACGAGCACGATGCATAACTCATATGGGCCCGGCGACTTCATTAGTAATATCGGGGGGCATTCTGTGACGCTGAAGAGAATGGGGATGCAGTTGAATCTGTATGAGAATCAAGCGCGGAATCTCTGGCAAGAGAGTGATAGTATGATTGGACGCGTGGAGATGTGGTACATTGTTGATTAAATTGTCCCGAACTTAATTGATGATTTGGTGTTTACAACCGATTGAAATCTGACACAACTTTTCTTTCGTAGTGATGGATTCTTTTTCATTAGGTTAAGAATAGTTTGAAAAAGCCATTCTGATGGACAAACATGAGACTGTTCCAGTAGGGCTGAGTTGAATCAATGTCGTTATACCTTTGAAATTAAGAGAGACGATTTAATGATTCGATTCGCAATATAGTTGTCAGTCATCCTTTGAAATGTTATTGTTTCAACTACTCAGGAATATGACGAAAGCTAAAATTCCCAGTCAGTAAATGGAATCGATTAGTTTGGCTGGAAGCGCATTTTTGCCTGGCCGATAAGGTAGAAACTGCCGGTAATGCAGATGAGGTCTTCTTTGCTGACGGCGCTTTTTGCAAGCTGCAGAGCCTGGCCAAGACTTGCGGCGGTTTGGCACATCTTGCCGCATATCTCCGTGTACATCTCAGCCAATTCTTCTGGAGGGACTGCTTTAGGCGAGTTGCTGCGCGTGAAAATCACCTTGTCGGCTCCATATTGCAATGCTTCAAGCATTCCTCTAACATCTTTATCATTATTACAGCCGAAAATGACAACCATCGAATCATACGGAATATTTTGCCCGATTGCGTGAATTAAGGCTTTAATGCTCGCCGCGTTGTGGGCAGCGTCGATCATGATTCTCGGATCGTTACAAATCATCTCCATTCGGCCCGCCAATGAGACTTTATGAAGTCCCTCGGCCGCTTTATTATTGTCTATCTCGAAGCCCATCGATTTGAGCTTGTCCAGCATGGCCAGAGCCAGACCACAGTTGATTGCCTGATGTTTGCCGTGTAAAGGCACTCGCAGGTGCTCGAATTTACTCGTGGGTGTTGTCAGGCAGATTCTCGTATGCGGACCATGCTCCCGGGAGGTCTCAAAACGAAGCGAAAAATCGATATCTCCGCCGGTTATGCTCAAAGGTGCATTCATAGCCACAGCTCGTGATTTCAGGACCTGCATCGCTGCCGGTTCCTGCTGAACGGTGATAGCCGGCACGCCACGCTTGAAAATCCCCGCTTTTTCTTCGGCAATTCTGTCAATAGTATCTCCGAGCAGTTGCGAATGATCGATACTCAAACTGGTAATGCCGACGATTTGGGGTTGAATTACGTTTGTGCTGTCCAGCCTGCCACCCAAACCGGTTTCTACAATCGCTATATCAACATCCATATCTACAAAATACATAAACGCGAGCGCCGTCATAATCTCGAAGAAGGTGGGCGGATCGGTCTTTGACATATTCTCAACCGGTTTATAAATGCGGTTTAGCAAGTCTCGCATTTGAGTTTCGCTAATCATTTCCGAATTGACTGTAATCCGCTCGTGCAGGTGTACTACATGAGGCGATGTATAAAGTCCGACTTTATAGCCGTTCGCTTCAAGCATCTTGGCCAGCATCGTGGCCGTCGAGCCTTTGCCTTTGGTGCCGCCTATATGGACGGTATGGATTTTTGTGTGTGGATCACCTACTAACGACAGCAGCTTGTACATACGCTTAAGGTTAAATGTAGTAACATTATAGCGCAGACGCTCCTGCTTTTCGTAGTCAGTCCTCTCAAACAGATAACCAATAGCCTTTTGATAGCTTCTAAAAGCCTTTTTACTCTTAACTTTGGCAACCTTGGAGGAGGATTTTCTCGTCCGTTTCTTTCCGGTTGTTTTAACTGATTTTACCATGAAAGGTGTATTATAACGACCGGCAGAACATTAGTCAATCCGGGATTTATAAAAATACAACAAGAATCAATCAGTATATGGGCGCAAGTACTTAATAGTAATATATTTATGAAAATATTATCTTTATCTCAACGTCTTTATCAGAAATTATTGTATAAGTAATGCTTAACAGAGTTACACATTATCTTATACAACTGCGATTTCTGTTGAAACTACATCGATAATTTGAGCATTACTTGTGGTAAATTTAAATTCTCTTTATAATTCAGATGTGGATAAAGAAAAACTAAATGGTTTTTGTGATGTTCTAAAACAGACCGGTATATTCACTTTGCAAGGCTTCAATCAGCTTCTATGGCCTGCGATTTGTATAAATTGTCGCATTAGCATCGGTGAGACTGATAATAAACTCTGCAGAAATTGCTGGGAGATGCTTCTGAACTGTACCGGGGCCGATTACTGCCGGCGATGTGGGCGTGATGCAGGTAAATTTGCTTTACTGGCGGGGGCATGTCCCGACTGTCAGGGCAAAGAAGTACGTTTCGACCGCATCGCCCGGGCAGGGATTTATGAGCACACTTTACGGAAGATGATATTATCTTTTAAGAACGGCCGGACAGAACTTGATTCGATCCTGGGCTTTTTAATAAATTCTGCATTGCAGGGGAGCGGATTTATCAGTGATATAGAACTTTTTGTGCCGGTACCGCTGCATTGGACCAGGCGTTTGGTACGCGGCTACAATCAGTCGCAAGTATTGGCAAAAAAGCTGAAACACAACACAGCTAAAATCAGCACAGACCTTGTCCGAATCCGCCGAACCAGGGCACAGCCGGCGATGACAAGTCCTGCTGCTCGCGAAAAAAATGTTGCCGGCGCTTTTGCCGTCCGTTATCGTCATAAATTTGCCGGCCGTAAAATATGTCTCGTTGATGATATCAAAACAACCGGAGCGACACTGAATGAGTGTGCAAAAACATTAAAACAAGCCGGAGCATCGAAAGTTTTCGCCCTGGTTCTGGCCGTAGCAGGTCAAAAAAATATCAATTAGAGCAGTTTTATGAAACGAAATCTTGAGAAACGAAGGAAGTAAAAGGCTAATGATCACAACGAAACAAACAGTAGTCGTATTCATAGCGGTCTTACTTGTAGTAGGTGCGGTTTCGGGTAATATAATCAAAGAAGACTGGCTCGTTAAGCAAGTCAAAGAGCCGGTCAGGATCGAAAAAAGCTCCGACGGCAGGGAAATTGTTCTGAGCAACAGTCTTATCAGCAGAACATTTCGCATCCGGCCAAATGCTGCTACTGTCGCTTATGATAACCTGATGACCGGAGAATCCATCATCAGGGGCATTAAACCTGAAGCAATCGTTGAGCTTGATGGACATAAATATGAAGTTGGTGGCTTGCAGGGCCAGCTTGAATATGCATACCTGCAGCCGGGGACGATTGACTCTTTGAGCAACAATCCCGATGCATTTCAATTCAAGGATTTAGAACTCGGTGAAATAAAGGAGCGTTTTAGCTGGAATAGGAAGCGCTACTCGGCCCAAGCAGTCTGGCCGCCTGTCGGAAAAACGTTGACGCTTCATTTCGTGCCGCCGGGAGATAAGCTCGAAGGGATCAAGCTGTTCGTCCATTATGAAATGTACCAGGGCATACCGCTTCTTGCGAAGTGGTTGACCATACGCAACGGCGGCGACAAACCGGTCCGGCTCAACACATTTACCAGCGAGATTCTGGCAGCGGTGGAGTATGAGTCACTGGTGGAAGAACCCGCTCAATGGGAATATCCGAATATTCACGTCGAGAGCGATTACGAGTTTCATGGGGACGATTCGAGAAATGCGAACGAAACTGCATATTGGGTAGCCGATCCGCAGTACAACACGCAGGTCAACTATGAACTTAAGACGCCGGCGATGCTTGAAGTCCGGCCGCCAATCGGCCCCGATTTGATAATTGAGCAGGGCAAAACATTCGAATCTTTTCATACGTATGAGCTCATCTATGACGGCACAGAGCGGGAACGCAAGGGCCTTTCGCTGCGGCGAATGTACCGTACAATCGCACCCTGGAGCACGGAAAATCCAATCATCATGCACGTTCGCAACGCTGACCCGAAATCGGTTCGTCTGGCAATCGACCAGTGCGCTGAGGTCGGATTCGAGATGGTCATAATGACTTTCGGCAGCGGTTTCAATATGGAAAATATCGAGCCGGATTATATTGCACAAATGAAGGAGTTGGTCGATTACGCTCACGGCAAAAACGTCGAGCTTGGCGGTTATTCGCTTTTAGCCAGTCGCAGAATCAGCGACGAGCACGATGTTATCAATCCTGAAACAGGCAAACCGGGCGGGGCGATTTTCGGCAATTCGCCGTGCCTGTGCAGCCAGTGGGGCATCAATTACTTCGATAAAATAACAACCTTCATCGAACAAACCGGCCTGGACCTGCTCGAACATGATGGTTCTTATCCCGGCGACATTTGCGCTTCGACGAGTCATCCGGGTCATAATAGCCTCAATGATTCGCAGTGGAAGCAGTGGAAAAAAATAACCAATTTCTACAAGTGGTGCCGCGGCAGGGGGGTATATCTGAACGTCCCCGACTGGTATTTTCTAAACGGCTCGAATAAAAGTGCTATGGGCTACCGGGAGGTCAACTGGTCGCTGCCCCGCGACAGGCAGATTATTCTCGGCCGGCAGAACATTTTCGACGGCACATGGAAGAAGACGCCGAGCATGGGCTGGATGTTTGTGCCGCTGGTGCAGTATCACGGGGGCGGGGCAGCAGCAACGCTCGAACCGCTGTCCGAGCACTTGGATACTTACGGTGCGCATCTTGCACAAAACTTTGGATCGGGCGTACAGGCATGCTATCGCGGTCCCCGATTGTACGATACCGAGCAGACAAAAGCACTTGTGAAAAAATGGGTAGACTTTTATAAAGAATACAGGGACATTCTTGATTCGGACATCATTCACGTGCGCCGGCCCGATGGGCGTGACATCGATTGCATTTTACACGTAAATCCGCGACTCAAGCACAAAGGCATGGCAATGGTCTATAATCCCCTGGATCATGTAGTCAAAGAGCAGTTGAAACTACCGCTGTACTATACGGGATTGACAAAAACAGTAAGTATTCGCGAGCAGCGGAGCAAAAACATAAAGTACGAACTTGACCGGGAATGCAATGTCGAGATTCCGGTCAATATAGCCCCAAAGAGTGTTAGCTGGTTTATTGTAGAATAAAGCCGGTGAATCGAAAACATTTTTACATTTTTCGATAGTCGCCAGCTCTGATGCCAATTGAGGTTAAACGAGTTTAACGTCTCTACAGTATTTCGTGCTTGATTATAGCACGGTAGATGCCGTTGATGCGCTTGCCTTCGACGATTGAGGGTGCATATTTGTCGTTTCTCGGCTGGAGACGCACTTTGTTGTCCTTCTCGAAGAAGGCCCTCTTGAAGGTAGTTTCGTGCGGCATCGTGAAGCGGATAAAGCAGTCATCGCCGCTTTTAACATCCGCTGCGGGTGAAAAGATCACGATATCTCCCTCTTTGAATTTAGGCTCCATCGAGTCACCGACCACGCGGACGGCAAAGGCGTTCGGATCGTGCACATCCGGACAGCGGATATAGTCATCGGCTATGCCCACGGGATAATCCAGGTCGTTAAAATCTCTCGGATAGCCTGCAGAGACCTTGTTTATTACAGGAACCAGTCGGCCCGGCGCCAGGGATTCCTTCTTTTGCTTTATTCGCAACTTCTTCTTGGAAACAAGCTTGCTGAGCTTATTCGGGCTGACTTCCTTGTCGATAACACCCTTGACAATCTGCCGCCATTTCTCAACCTCAGCCTCATTTTTTTCATATTTCTGGCGCAGATCCGAAGGCATCCTTTCGAGATGAGCGATATGCAGCAGCATACCCGGATCGAACTCGAGTACTTCTTCGAGCTTGTTCAGTAAGTCATCACTCGGCGGATTTTTGACTTTGCTGGTTTCAATTGTGGATAGATACGGTTTCGAAAATCCGATTTTGTTGCTGACCTCATCCAGTGTCAGCTTCATCTCTTCACGTCTTTGTCTGATAATTTGCCCAAGACCCATGTCTAATCCTCATACTTTCATTAACTTTTTAATCAATCTCTATTAGCTCGTAATTACTGCTTCCGAGCCCGATACTTTCGCCGTGTGCGATCTGGCAATTTGTGTCAATTTTAACATTGCCAAGCAATTCAGCCAGTTTTTTTCCACTTTTCTCTTCCACCAGATCCAGCGCTGCCTTGTCCACTGCCACGGGATCGGTCGAAGCTATTATTCCGATATCCTGGACTATTTTACGCATATTTGGTGTATCAAAACAATCACAATCTTTGGTTATTGACAATAAAAAATTAAAAAAAGTTGCCTTTTTTTCTTTACCTTTCAGTGCTCCCAAGGCATGCTCGGCGATGCTTTTCTGCAGAACTTCCGTCTCCTGGCCCCAGTTGCATGTTATGGCACCAAATCTGCATAACGCCATACATTCGGCGCAACCTATGCATTTGTCTTGGTCGATGTGTGCCTTAACATCGTCAAGTGTAATTGCATCGGCCGGGCAATGATCGTAACAAACGCCGCACAGCGTGCAATCATTGCTGATGTTGAGCGTAAGGGCGGCGTGCTGTGTCATTTTGCCTTTCTTGCTCGCGCAGCCCATTCCTATCGTTTTGAGGGTAGCTCCCAGCCCTGCGGCCATGTGGCCTGTTACGTGGGCCACTGAGAGAATAGACTGGCATCTTGTGATATCGTAAGCAATAAAGACCTCTTTGTTGATTTTGCCGTTGATTTTCACGGCAGTTTCGGCCGTCCCGCTCAATCCATCCGGTACAATAAACGGTATTCCCAATCCATCCAGGCAAAAACCGTGCTCCGCAGCCAAAATTGCATGGTCGACGGCGTTATGCCTTCGCCCGACGTATAATGTTGTGGTGTCAGTTACAAACGGCTTTGTATTCAATTCGAGCAGCTCATTCACTAATCCCTTGATATACGGAGCTTTTACATATGTAGTGTTGCCGTCTTCGCCTACATGGACTTTAACGGCGGTGAAGTCATTTTCATTAAAGCATTTAGCAAAGCCGCCGGCCTTGAATAACCTGCGGGCTTTTTCGGAAATCTTCTTTGGGCCGTCGTCAACAGAAGCTTTAATGATATATACTTTAGAACTCATAAACATCCCTTGCTGTCAAACAGGTCGATCTACCATTTTATAACTAACCAGTTTGGTTTAACAGAATACAAATTATAACTATTTTTCAGCGGGTTGCAAGCGTAGCCTGAAAAAGTAAATGCTCGCACAATATTTTTACGCCAATACCTATAAGTACCAGACCGCCGAGGGCCTCAATTTTGTTCTCGAAAAAATGCCCGAGTTTCTTGCCGATCACAGTTCCGGCATAGGAAAGTGTGAATGTTATCAGGCCTATTATTGTTACCGCCATAGCAATGGAGCTGGTTATTAATGAAAGTGTAATGCCGATTGCAAGAGCGTCAAT
>JAFGPJ010000219.1 GCA_016936275.1 Sedimentisphaerales bacterium | reverse complement strand
CGTGCAGGTTTCTATATCCGAATTCTTGCTGATGAGATGATAAACCGGCAGGCTGCTCATTACGTCGGAGTCGTACTCGACCACAGGAGTGCTGCCGGGCCGTACGGCTCCGTACCAGGCCGGCACTCCATCGTAAACGAAATAAGCAAAATTCGGCTGCGGGTCATCCGGATACGGCACAATAAGAGCTCTTCCACCGTTATCGGTAATCGTGATACGATAGCGCATGAGTCGGCGGTGACGATTAAGTAAGCCCTGAATTTGTACACTGTATATATCATCGCCGGCGATAGCGTCACCGTTTAGCCCGTCATCGTGCATGGTGATATTGTTCCAGCTTGCATTGTATTGCCAGTCTTTGATGTTTATATAGTTGCCCGGGTCGACGGCCTGATAACTTAATGTAACGTCAGCAATACCGTCAGAATCGGTAACCTTTGCAGTAATAGTTACCGCCTGGCCTGATTTTGGTTGTTTGGGCGAGTGTTTTACCTGGCGAATATGTGGCGGCGTATTTTCCATGTAAACCGAGGCGTTGAAAGACACCAACGTAGGACTCGCCGAGCGCCAACTGCCAGCCAGATCGTTGTCGAGAAACGGATTTATCAATTGGATGGAATGTCCGGTACCGGGCTGGCCTTCCGGCATTGAATCACCGACGGTCGGCCATGGGAAACCAAGCTGATAATCCACCATATCGATTAGGTCGCCCTGTGAGTTATAAAGTTCGATTCTGTCTCCGTTATTGCCGAGTTTGCCTTCAAATGGGCCAAAAAACAAATTCGGAGGAACAATGTATCTTCCGCTGCTCCATTTGGCCTGAATATGGGCTGGATTCTGGACCACGACAATGTACTCGCTTACCGGCAGGATCGAGCCGGCTGGAAATTGATATGATATAGCGTTCGTGAAATACCATCCTGAAAGATCAATATTCGCTGCTGTAGTGTTATACAGCTCAATAAACTCAACTAACTCGGTTTTGACATCAGGATCGTAGTGAATCTCGTTAATTACAACGCCGGAGTTCGATATAGACTCCGCCTGACAGTCATTGTTCATTAGGTCAACAAGTGAAATAACCGTAAAAAGGGCTATCAATGAGGTTCTTCCATATTTAAGCATATAATATGTACCCTTCCTCAGCGGTCATTTAGAACACTGATCATGAACGTTTTAATTATCGTTCTACCATGTTTATTGTAGCAAAAAAAGGGTATCCAAGTCAATGCCTTTCAGTATAAAGCAGCAAAGTAATCATCGAACAAGTTAATGCTTGATAAGCAACCCAAGGCAAAGTATTATCGGCTAACCTATTTGATGGCAGTGACTTCCGAAAGGATCAGTAACAATCCTGCAAGTAAACAACATGTACAGCAAGGAAATATGAAACCGAAGATTCTGCTCGTTAATCCGCCTATCTATGACTTCTCGGCGTATGATTTCTGGCTAAAACCTGCCGGGATGCTTAGGGTAGCAGGTTTTTTACGAGGAAAAGCCGATTTTAAACTTTTCGACTACCTTGACCGGCTTGCCCCATTTATGGCCGGGCAAAGGAAGCTCGAATCAGACCGCTGGGATCGAGGCCGGTTTTACTGTCAGAACTTACCGGTTCCACCGCCCTTAAAAACAATTCCCCGCTACTTTCGGCGGTTCGGTCTGCCCCGAAAAATCTTCACCGATTTTTTAGCTAAAGAGGGGCCGTTCGATTTTGTCATGGTCCAGACGACAATGACTTACTGGTACAAAGGTCTCGAAGAAGTGATTGAAGATGTCCGCTCGGCCTGGCCACAGGCAAAAATCGTGCTGGGTGGCAACTATGTTACATTATGCTACGATCATGCACAAAAATTGGGGGCGGATTTGATTGTAAAAGGCACAAATCTTGAACCGCTCTGGAAATATCTTGGAATCCATCCGGACTTGAAGCAGCCGGCTATGTGGGAAGTTTATGATAAGCTGAATGTCGGCGTGCTGAAACTGACAGAAGGCTGTCCCTTCTCGTGCAGCTATTGCTCGGTGCCGAAGGTTTACGGCAAATTCAAGCCCCGCTCGCTGGAACATTCACTGGCGGAGCTTGAATTGCTCTGTCAGCTTGGTGCCGACAACATTGCTTTCTATGATGATGCCCTGCTGTTCGAAGCAGATAAGGTCCTGACGCCATTTCTGAGCGAGGTTCTGAAACGGAATATAAGAGTCAATTTCCACAGTCCGAATGCTCTCAACGCACGTTTTATAACTAAAAATTTAGCCGAGCTTATGGTACGTTCCGGCTTTAAGACCTTCTATCTCGGCTTTGAGAGCGCTTCTAAACAATGGCAACAGCGTACCGGCTCGAAAGTTTTTTCCGAAGAGCTTGAACGAGCTACCCGATACTTAATTGCCGCTGGCGCCGAACCTGACAACATCACGGCGTATCAAATCCTCGGCCATCCGCATATTGATATTCAGCAGCTTGAAACCTCGATGCGTTTTGTTCACAGCCTCGGTATCCGCGGAATGTTAGCTGATTTTTCACCGATACCCGGCACACCGGATGGTGAATATTGCCGCAAATGGATTGACCTTAATGAGCCTCTAATGCACAACAAAACCGCCTTTCCAATCATAATGCTCGGTTTCGACGAGAGCAATCGTCTAAAAGACCTTCAGCGGAGATTGAACAGAGAACTGCCTGAAAAAACATTTTCGTGATATCAATCCCATCAGGTAGATGGGAAACTACAAGCTTGATTTTGCCTGCTGAATTCGTATACTCGAAATCCGCAATATGTTTTTAAGGAGATTACCAAATGAAAACTCGAAAACGAATCGCAATTCTTACAGGTGGAGGTGATTGTCCGGGAATTAACGCCGTCATACGTGCAGTTGCTAAAAAGGCCATTCTCGAACATGGTATGGAAGTTTTCGGCATAGAAGACGGCTATCACGGAATGGTCAACAACAGGTACAAAAGGCTTGCATACGACGACGTATCGGGGATATTGACCCTTGGCGGCACCATTCTCGGTACATCTAAAATAGCAAATCCATACAGGTATCCGATCGGTAAAGACAAAAGCCTCGAATTCCGCGACTTGTCCAAAACTGCGATTGAAAACATCAAGAAACTTGGCGTGGTTTGCCTTGTTTGCATCGGCGGTGACGGCTCATTGGGAATCGCTCACAGGCTGCACCGGGACGGATTAAACGTCATAGGTGTTCCCAAAACAATTGATAACGATATTCGGGGAACGGACGTCACTTTCGGATTCGATTCCGCCGTCGCCGTGGCCACCGAGGGGATTGATAGAATCCATACCACGGCCCAGTCGCATCATCGGATTATGGTTATCGAGGTCATGGGCCATCACAGCGGCTGGCTTGCCCTTTACTCCGGCATCGCCGGAGGTGGTGATATCATTTTGATCCCGGAGATTCCATACGACGTAAAAGTGGTGGCAAAGACGGTCAAGCAGAGAGCTAAAAAGGGCAAGAGATTCAGCATTGTCGTAGTCGCCGAGGGCGCAAAACCAAAAGGCGGCGAAGTTGTCATCAAGAGGATTGTCAAGGAAAGCGCGGACCCTGTCCGGCTGGGCGGCATCGGTTTCGTGCTCGCAAAGCAAATAGAAGACGAAACGAGCCTTGAGGCACGAACAGTCGTAATGGGACATCTTCAGCGAGGCGGCTCACCCACACCGTTTGACAGGGTGCTGGCTACAAGCCTGGGAACCAAGGCCGTCGAATTGATGGAGAATGGTGAATTCGGATATATGTCCGCCGTTAAAGGAAACAAGCTGATAAAATTTCCTTTAGACAAAGCCGCAGCAGGACCAAAGACAGTCCCGCCGGCGTATCCACTCATACAATCAGCCCGCTCGGTTGGAACGTGCTTCGGAGATTAAAAGGACAGCCCATTATGGCTGATGTTTCCCATATCGACTTGTACGTTGCTTATTGCTGGCTTTGCAGTATTTGCAGACTTGGTTTTGTTTGTCGTAATGTCCTTATGCAAAAAAGACTTCCTTGACAGATGGGAGGGTTTGTTCCTCATTGCTTCGTACGTTGGCTATCTTGTACTCTTAATGACGCAGGGGTAGCACCGGCCTACCCAATTTAAGCGTGCAAAATACGCAATTTGATTTTCGACCCCAACTGCTGTATATTTGACTGTTTATGGGTACTCCATGCATACATATTAAAAGTTTTGGCTGTCAGATGAACAAGCTGGACACGGCTCTGGTGACTTCTGCGCTCGAGGACGCCGGATTCGGTTTTACCGACAACGTAAAGCAGGCCGATGTTGTTCTGATAAATACCTGCTCGGTGCGCCAGCACGCCGAGCAGCGGGTGCTTTCGCAGCTTGGGCATCTCAAACATATTAAAGAATCCCGGCCTGATTTAGTCGTCGGCGTCATCGGCTGTATGGCCCAGCGGCTCGGCGACAAACTGCTCGAACATGAGGTGGTCAATTTCGTCTGTGGTCCGACGGAAATCCCACAGATAAAGCAGCTCATTACGAAGACTTTAAAGGAAAAAAAGAAAAGCCTGGCTGTAACGGAAAAAATCCGCCGAAAACCTTCTGAGCAGCAAAGTCAGGCGCTCGAAGAATTTGAATCAGCCTACGGCATTAAGGACGAATCAATCCCGGCACAGGCATTTGTTCGGGTGATGCGGGGCTGCAATAATTTCTGCTCATATTGTGTTGTGCCGTATGTGCGAGGGCCTGAAGTCTCCCGGCGGCCTGAAGCAATAATCGAGCAGATAAGGAAATTAGCTGACCATGGTGTCAAGCAAGTCACGCTGCTGGGCCAGACGGTTAATTCGTACAAATATAAAAAAGGTGAAAAGACCTGGTCGCTGGCGGATTTGCTTGAAGCCGCTACCGATGTCGAAGGGATAGAGTGGCTGCGGTTCGTGACAAGCTATCCATCCGAGGAATTCTTCGATGATATTATGCAGGTTATGGCCGGCTCGCCCAAAGTATGCGAATATCTGCACATGCCGGCCCAGAGCGGCTCGGATAAAATCCTGCTTGCGATGAATCGAAATTATACCGCGGCTGGTTACCTGGAACTGCTCGACCGGGCAAGGGCTATTGTGACGGGCATCACAATAGCGGGCGATTTCATCGTCGGCTTTCCGGGCGAGACTGAAGAAGATTTTCAGGCTACCGTAGATTTGGCTGAGAAAGCCAGATATAAAAACGCCTTTATTTTCAAATATTCCCCCCGGCCCGGTACGACTGCGGATAAAAGGTTACAAGATACAGTTTCTGCCGAAGTCAAACAGAGGCGGAATGTCGAACTGCTTGCCGTACAGGAAAAAATTAGCGACGAACTCAGCCGGGACCTTCTGGGTAAACAAGTGCAGGTCCTGGTCGAAGGATTAAGTAAGAAATCACATGTGAATATTGATAGAGACGAAAATCCGCAACTCATCGGCAGGACATCAGGTGATTGGATTGTCGTCTTTAACGGCCCGGAATCGTCGGCCGGCAAATTCTCGCAAGTAACAATAGAAAGCGCTAGCCCACTGACATTGTTCGGAAGGCTTGCTGAACTTTAACAAATCACAAAGGAGTCCGGCTAATGATAAAGCTGACGGATAAAAAAGGTTATATATGTGATATGGACGGCGTCATCTACCACGGCAACAGGCTCGTTGATGGCGCAAAAGAATTCGTCGACTGGTTAAAGAACAAAGACAAAAGGTTTCTGTTCCTTACCAACAGCAGTGCAAAGTCACCCAAGGAGCTAAAACAAAAGCTCGCCCGAATGGGCATCGACGTGGGGATCGAAGATTTCATCACATCTGCTCATGCCACGGCGAGTTTTTTGGCCTCTCAGAATCCTAACGCGGGCGTGTACGTCATTGGCGAGTCGGGCCTGATTAACGCTCTTCATGATGCAGGCTTCTATATCGACCAGGTGAATCCCAAATATGTCGTTGTCGGTGAGTCCAGAACGTATAATTTCGAACAGATCGAGATGGCTGTTCAACTTGTGCTTGGCGGCGCGAAGCTTATCGGTACCAATTCCGACCTGACGGGGCCGTCGGAAAAAGGAGTAGTGCCGGCCTGCAGGGCCCTGGTGGCGCCTATAGAAATGGCAACGGGCAGGCAGGCATATTTCATCGGCAAACCGAATCCCCTCATGATGCGGCACGCAATAAAGAAAATCGGATGCAAGCTGGAAGATACGCTCATCGTCGGCGACAGGATGGACACGGATATCATTGCCGGCATCGAATCCGGCATCGAGACGGCACTGGTGCTGAGTGGCATTACAAGGCGAGAGGACCTGGTAAAATACCCATATCAGCCAAACTATACCTTCAATCGTGCCGCCGACATTATCAACGCTGAATAAACAAAACGGGACACTATTTACACCAGGGGCAGGATGTAAGCGAACAGCACCGAGAACAAAAAACCGATTACCGCGAGTGTACTGACCGTCACCGTCCAGGTCTTTAGCGTCTCGACTTCCGTCAGCCCGCTCATCTTGGCGAAAATCCAAAAACCGCTGTCGTTCATCCAGTTGCCGCATTGCGCCCCGAAGCCGATGGCTGTCGCGATATAGACCGGGTGATAACCCAGCACCTCTTTCGAGACGATCAGGGGCGCCAGCATACCCGATGTCGCTATCATAGAAACCGTGCTGGAACCCTGGGCGAACTTAATAAGAAACGCCATGAAAAACGCGATAAACAGCATGCTCATCCCGCCGATTTGCCCGGCAGCCTCGCCGACCACCATCTTCGTAATAGCCGGGCCGATTTGTGCTGCTTCAAGCATCTTTCCGAATGCCCCGCCAGCACTGGTTATCAGAATAATCACGCCACCGCTCATGAGCGAACTTTCAATGATCCTGGCCAGCCCTTCTTTGCCCGGCCGCCGCTGACGCCACAGCACAACAATAGCCACCGCCGCAGCGAGCAGCATAGCCAGATTTGCATTGCCTATAACCGATGTGACCTCAAGCGCCTGTTTAGCCGCCGCACCGGCATCGGGTCGGTCGGCTATAGTCTTAGCAACCGTATTGGCCGATATCAAAATCACAGGCAGGATAATCGGCATCAGCGACCACAACAAACCCGGCAGCTTTTCGTCGGAAAGCGGTTCAGGCTCGGGTACGCCGCTGGCCAGCGGCCGCATTGGTATTTCAATCCGGCGCGACAACCAGTTCACGAAAAAGATTATCACCACGGCAGTCGGAATCGCCACAAGCAGTCCGATGCTTATCATCATTCCCAAATCAATTCCAAGCTCAGCAGCAATCAGCAGCGGTCCCGGTGTTGGCGGAACAAGAGAATGCGTAATCGACGCTCCGGCCCCCATCGCCAATATCAGCAGCACATAGCTTTTTGACGTCCGACGGTGCATCGACCGCGCCAGGGGAAGCAGCAGGTAGAACACCGTATCGAAAAACACTGGAATCGACAGGATAAATCCGCTGGACATCAGCGACACGGCGCAGCGTTTTTCCCCGAGCAGCCGTAAAAACATCCGCACAATCCTGTCCGCCGCTCCGCTGTCGATAAGGCACCTGCCGATGACAGCCGCCAGGGCGATAACGACTCCGATCTTACCCGCAGTCCCGCCGAACTCAACGGCTACGCGCGAAATCTTCTCGCTCAATTCGCCCGGGGCAAGCAAACTGACAACAATCGCCGCTGTGATCAGTGCTAAAAAAGCATTTATCCGCAGCACCACAATCATGCCGATAACAACCGCTACTCCAATCGCTAAAATAATCAATGGATTCAACAAGGCTTGAACCTCCTTTGCTTTCTTAGAGTTACTCTGTCAATGTGAACTTTACTTTACGGACTGAAAAGCAATCGTCGCCGGAAAAGAGAAGGCGACAGGTTTTACCGTCGGCGCTAATCCACTTGGTAGGAAACGAGCTTGTTTCGCCGGGCCCGACGTCCCATGCTTGCGTATAATATACAGTTGTCCAAGGCCCCCATGGCTCAGGGGCGTCGTATATACCAAAGCCGCCCTGGAACCGCGGCCCCCGTTCATCCTTGCTGGAGGGTAGAATTTGACACCAAAGATACCTTTTTAGTCCGGCGTTGTAACTCATGCCGCTTCTGTAGCAATTCTGCGGATTGATAAATATTGCCCCCCTGTCTCGAATTTCTTTCGTCCACGTCGGTTCGTTCGATCCGTTCAAGCTCTGAAGAAACTCATAAGCACTACGCTGTTTTATCCTGTCCTTCGGTACTCGTGCCATGACGAACCTGTCGGCGGGCTCATAAGCACTGTCGCTGTCGTGCGAGAAAATGTAAACGAAGTCATCGTGTGCGCCGGTGTAGTTCTTGCCGTAGTTCAAAAACGTCGGTGCGCCGAAGCTGGTTGTGAATTTCCAATCACACCACGTCCATGTTTCGCTGTGATCGACAGACCATGCAAGCTGTGAGTTGCCGGTGTTACGGACCAGCATATAAAGCACACCATCTACACACAACATTCCGCTGGCCTTTGCCCCTTTCGCCCCCTGCCCCAATCGTTCACCGGTTTCTGTCCTGATGTTGATCCCTTTAAAATCAGGCGGCGAACCTGTAATCCTTACTATACCGAGGCTGAGCTTCTTTTCGGTCTTCGGCTCGAACCCCCAGCCGTCCCCGTAGGCCGTGTATTGATTATCATCATCTGCCCATGTTATCGGCCAGTTGTCACTGCCGGAAGCCCGGCGGACAATTGTCTCGACCGGTGCCCATTCGATACCTTTTATCACGGGACTGGCCGGATAAGGCGGGCCGGTGACAGCTTCCATGACAGGATTGAATACATGCTTCTCGATTCCCGTCCAGAATCCTTCGCCTTTCGATCTATCGTACATATCTGAGCCGTTCCGTACGATGATAAGGTCCAGGCTCGGCACGACTAAAAGCACCTGGTTACCAGCTCCCGCTCCGGCAAAGGCGTCGCGAGGCACTTTTGGCCAGACACCGTCGAAATTGGTCCACCAGCCAAGTCCGGACTCCGGTGTCGGATTTCCACTCGAACGCTCCGATAAAGGTAAAGGCGTGCCGGCATATTTCGTCACTTCCTCGACCCACTTTGAATCGACGAGCTGGCGGCCCTGCCAATTACCTCTTCGCAACATTAGCCGCCCTACCCTTGCCGTGGCCCGTGCGGTATAACCGCCGCCGCCCCAGTTGGCGACAAGGTTCAGGCCGTTTACTTCGAAGGTTTTGCCGTACCCGATAGACCAGTCATCGTCCTTCACGCCAATGGGCCTCATTATTCTCTCACGAAGCAGCATTCGGACATCAGTGTGTTTCGTACCTTTTAAGCTGGCTGTGACGACATAAGAAAGCATTGCCATACCTGGATTGCTATAGGCGTATTCCATGCCAGGCTCGAATATTACCGGCGCCTGGTCCCGCGAGACGGTGAAAGGGTCCGGCTGCTGCTTCCAGAACTGTCCCTTCCAGCCGGGCAGCTCAAAATGACCGATGCCGCCCTGCTCGGCGTCTTCTATGCCGGATGAATGGGTTGCCAAATGTCGAATGGTGATTTTCGATTTCTGGGGATGCCCCTTCCACTCAGGAATATATTTGCAAGCCAGATCATCGGCGCTGAGTCGCCCGTCATTTAACGCGAGCATCAAGGAAACACCGCCAACAAGCGCCTTGGCCATCGACGCCGTGTAGTGTTTTTTCTCAGGGCCGAAGTCTGGAGCGTACCATTCATAAACTATCCTGTCGTTCCTGATGACCAGGAAGGTCTTGGTGCCTTTTTCGTAAAGAACATCTCTTGCCGCATCGAGCTTTTGTGACGACATTCCCTCGGTCTCAGGGAGCACCTTTTCCCATTCAAAGCTCTCTTGTCCAGCGTATGTACACTTAAAAAAACAGATAATGATGAACATGCTCGCTACTGTTTTCTTAAATCTCATTATTTTTTCTCCCTCACAGACAGAACGATTGGCTCGATGAATGGCTCGATAGCTTTATAATCGGAATTGCGTGCCTTATTGAATGACTTGCCCGCTCGTGCCGCCACAATATCCAGGCTCGGCATCACAATAATCAAGCTGTCATACAGGCCCCACGACCAATAGGTATCTCGCGGCACGTTTTTCATTGTTCCATCGGCATTGTTCCACCAAAGCAGGCCGTAATGATTGGATGCGTCGAAGTAACTTTCTTTCCTGACTACGGGCAGGCCCTTTATCGCTTCCGGGACCGTCCGCGCCATATCAACAAATGACGCCGGGATGATTTGCTCGTTGCGCCAGCGGCCATGTCGCAAGTAGAGATAGCCGATCCTCGCCATTGCATCGACGTTGGAACTGATACCCGAACCGAATTCCCGCCGTATGATGCCGTTAATCTCTTTCGGACGGTATGAGTTGTTGCGCCAGGTCAAATCGGATGGGCTGATACCAATAGTTCTGAACACTCGCTCGAACATGAGCGTATTGAGGTCTTGTCCATAAGCTAAAGTCACGCACTCTGCCAGCCAGTTCGGCCCGCCGTCGCTATACGACCATTTTGTTCCCGGTTCGAAGAGCAGTTCGGTGTAGCCGCCGTTCTTATCGAATCCTGCGGTTTGAGTCGCCAGATGAAAGAGCGTGATTTTATCGAGCCAGCCCGTCTCGGCATTAGACTGTGGCGGAACGCCGAGGCTCGAATGATATTTCTTAGCCCGGTCCTGAATGCTCTTTATCTTACCATCCTTAAGAGCCAGCCCTACGGCCGTGACGCCGATTGCTTTGGTTGACGACTTCAAATCGTATCGGTGCTTCTGGTCGCCCCACTGTATGACGAGTCTGCCGTGACGGGTGATACGGCCTGAGCCGTCGCCAATGAGCGCATAGTCCCGTGCCTTTTTTAATAAATCCGCATCCATCCCGACTTGTTCCGGCATCACCTGCTCCCATATCGAACTAGGCCATATATTATCAGCGACTCCCTGCCCCGTGGCCGGCAAATACACCAGCATTAACAGGCACACTATCATATTTGTTTTACTCATGGGTTCTCCTTATTTACCGATACAGAAAAGATTTTTTGCCGTGCGGAT
>JAFGPJ010000218.1 GCA_016936275.1 Sedimentisphaerales bacterium | reverse complement strand
TGAAAGGAGCTTATGGTAATATACCAGCCTGCAGGACCGAAAAAACAAACCCAATCAAACCCAATTATATTTAGCCCCCAGATTTATCTGGGGGTTGTAGAAAACCCAATTTGAAAAAACAAAGCCAATTTATCCCTAAAAGGGTAGATTGCGGAAGTCTTAAATAAGCTTTTCGAATAAAATGCGAACCTTGAGCCTATTGCAGGGCACATATTGTTAGTATGGAACAGAACACAGAGCAAAATTGGGTACAGCAAGCAAAGCAGGGGGAACCTGAGGCCATTGCAGAGCTTTTCCGGCTATATTGGCGGGCGGCAAGGGCAGCGGCTTACGGCGTTACGGGGGATTTCACCCTGGCTGAGGATGCTGCTTCGGAAGCGTTTTATGTTGCAATTGAGAGCCTGACGGACTTGAAAGATACGCAGCGGTTCGGCCCCTGGCTGCGAACCATTGTTATCCGTACAGCACGGCGTCTAAAGGCGAAAACATTGAAGGAAAATGGAGCAGAGCTTCAAACACAGCCTGACGGCAAATCTTCAACTCCGGGAGCAGGTCTGGAACAGCAGGAACTTGTCGCCCTGATACATGAAGCGGTGGGGCATCTTTCCGAGAACCTGCGCGAGGCGGTGGTTTTGTTTTATTTCGAAGGGTTACAGCCTTAAAGAATCGGCAGGCTTTCTGGATGTTCCTGAAGGCACGCTCAAGCGTCGTCTGCATGACGGCCGCAAGCGGCTTCGGGAGGCCGCCGGGCAAATCCTAAAGGGGGCAAAACCGATGGATCCAAAACGCCAGCAGATCTTGAAACAGCTTGAAGAAGCTTCGAAAGAAGGCTTCAAGTCAGAAGCATTCTTCCATGCATTCCGTCAGGCTTTGAGTCTTCGGCCAATGCCCGATGAGTTGTTGCGAAAGATCATGCAGAAACACTGGGCGAAAAAGCTGCAAAAACCTTTGGAACCTGAGAAAGAACGTAAGTTGCGGGATGCACTCGGTCGTATTTACTCGGCTTCTCAAAGGGCACTGGATCCGAATCATCCGGTGGGAGCGGCGGCGAATGCGATTCGGGCGGCGC
The DNA here is from genome assembly GCA_016936275.1 of Sedimentisphaerales bacterium. GTDB lineage: Bacteria > Planctomycetota > Phycisphaerae > Sedimentisphaerales > Anaerobacaceae > JAFGPJ01. The sequence goes on along the minus strand of JAFGPJ010000218.1, from coordinate 8,332 downwards.
TGCCGGAATTTAAACAATGGCAAATCGACTGGTCCGAAGTCGATATCGTCGGAATGCTCAAAAAAATGCTGAACGGCGAAGGAGATGCTTTCCTGTCGATGATGCTGCCCGGATTCAATAGCGATGCTCCGGGATCGTATATCTATCCTATCCGCTCATGGCTGATTTATGATGAGGACGGCTCGGTTCGCACTTCATTTGAAATTATTCAGAGCAAGAGAACCCGAGACGCAATGCACTCACAAATGAATCAGGGTGGACGTTTGAGCGATACCCTCTCGCTGCTGTTGAAAAGGGCCGAGCCGCTGGAACTGCGGACCGTCGAGAAGCTGCTTCGGCGTTTGGCAAATGAGATTGTCCCGAATATGTCGGTCTCCTTCCGGCCTTATGATGAGCCTCGCTATCGGGCGGGCCTGCGAATGCAGCTTGTAGACAATCCGGTCCCTGCGGCAATAGGGGGCGTGCATAATAACTGGCCGGGGTTGCCTGATGGAGTTGCTGTTGCTTCGGTTCTTATCTACCTCGAACCATGGGCGGCGGCCCTAAGCGGGCAGGTTATCGAATTGGCAGACTTTTCCCTGTTCGATTTTTTGAAAAAGAAAGGACAATAGTGACACGATGGGGTGGTAACGTACGATTTTATTTCCGGGCGGATTGCAGATTGTCAATCAGCTCATCGGCATAGGCGTGCCAGTGGGCCGAGCCGTTATCGACGAAGTATTCGAATGATTCGTCGTCGGCCAACTGACCCAGCACCGTTTTTCGGTCGGCAGGGTCGGTGACGTTTTCAATAATCTGTTTTCGTAGCTTTTCCAGCTCAGCAAGAAATTCGCCGTGCTGTTCGGTGAAGATTGTCTCGAGCTTCTTCCTTGTGTGGCCGGCGTATGCGGGGCACTGACCTTCCGTGCCGATGGCTATTTGCAGGTTTCCCCGTTTAACCACGGCCGGCACGAAAAAGTCACAAAGCTCCGGCACATCGACGACGTTGCAAAGAACCTCCAGCTCCTGACAGTCTTTATATATCTGTTTGTTGAGCTGTTGGTTGTTCGTTGCCGCTATGGCCAGCAGCGCCCCGGCGAGATAATTCTTGGAATATTTGGACTTTATCAGCTCGGCGTCCGTGCCCTGGCACAAGGCCTCCATCATCTCATCGATACGTTCGGCGACCACGATCACACGGGCCCCGGCATTTAACAGGGTCTGGACCTTTCGTACGGCCACGGCTCCGCCGCCTATCACGACCACCCGGCGGGAACCCAATTCCAGAAATATCGGATACTTTGCCATAACAGAATTATATCATACACAACCAGGCTTAAATATCAATAAAAAAAAGAACCGTTAAAAGCGCTACCAGAACGTTGCAATTCGGCAGAAATATGATAAAATTACAATAATTAATTATTGTAGCGATTTGAGCAAAGGAGTTTATGATGGCCAAAAGAAAAGAAACAGTAACAAGAGTGATAGATGGCGATACGTTCCTAACAGCATCTCGTAAGAGGTCTATCAGGCTCGCTGGTGTTGATGCTCCGGAAAAAAGCACAAGAGGGGGCACAAAAGCTGCTAAGACTTTAAGGAACATGATACAGGGTAAGAAGGTGGAGGTGAACACTAAGGCAAGAGATGTTTACGGCAGAGCAGTGGCTGAAGTCAAGATTGGCGGAAAATCCGTTAACAAAGAGATGAGAAATAAAATTAAGAAGTAGATATTGCCTTATGGCAAGCTCGTTTCTTATCCATATATAGAGTGGCATGAAAGCGGATTTGGAAAAAGTATTCAACAATTTCTTCGATCAAATAAACTGGTATATAAAACTTTTACAGAAAAGTTGCGAATCATTATACATCAGCGAGAAATGTGAGGTATACGAATCTTTTGTTTTAAAGATATGCGCGACCTGGGAGACATTTATTAACGATTTGTTCGTCCTGTGTCTGAAAAGAAATACATCCCAATACTCCAAGTTTCTTGGAGTAAAGTTACCCAAAAGGCCCTCGATAGAGCTTTGTGCAGTTCTAATTTCTGGCTATAGGTATCTGGATTTCAGGCGCGCGGCTGATGATGCTGCAAAGATATTGACACCAGACAACAATCCATTTTCAAAAGAAGCATTGAAAGAAGCGCCCAGACGCAAAAGAATCGACGAATTTTTCTCGATTAGGAACTATGTTGCTCATAAAAGCAGAGTGGCAAAACGAGCACTACGTAAAGTCTATCAGGATACATATCATCTTGAACGATTTACGGAACCTGGTCGTTTTCTCCTTTCACCGATACACGAGGGGGTGGAGGAGATATGGTTTGGAGAATTCATACAGGTGTTTATTAATACTGCCAAAACAATGGCTTTGTATTTGGAAATTTACCCGAAAGAATAACAAATGTAAAATAGGATGAACTCTCCCGCTTTAACGCCCTTGTTTATTCTTTCGTTACTTCAAAAATATAGGTATAACCAAATTCTGTGACCGGTCGTGTACGTCCAGTTATTTTCGTGAAATCTGACACGTTGGTCTAATAAGGATTTATAGTGCTGGCTAAGGTCAAAAAAATGCAGTCTCCCTTAACTGAGGCGAAAGTACGTTCGTTGAAAGCGGGCGAAGAGGTTCTTATCTCCGGCGTTGTTTATACCGCCCGTGATATGGCTCATAAGAGATTGTGCGAAGCGATAGAAGCGGGGCTGGAGCTGCCGTTCGAGCTTGCCGGGGCGATTATTTATTTTGTTGGGCCGACGCCTGCTCCGCCGGGCAGGATTATCGGCGCCGCGGGGTCGACTACTTCGTCGCGTATGGACCCATTCAGCCCGGCACTGATTGCCAACGGTCTTAAAGCAATGATAGGAAAAGGATATCGTGGCGAGGCTGTTAGAGAGGCCTTGAAAAAATATTGTGCAGTCCATCTTGCGACACTTGGCGGTGCGGGAGCGCTTCTATCGAAACACATCGTTGCTTCGGAAGTTATCGCCTATGAAGATTTGGGGACCGAGGCTGTCAGGATGTTAAAGGTGGTCGATTTCCCCGTCGTCGTTGCTTATGACTGTTATGGAAATAGTGTATATAAACATGAGGGCGCGGTAAAATGAAAGTGGCGCTAGTTGGCCTGCTTCAGTCTGGTAAAAGTACGATTTTAGCGAGTCTAAGCGGCAAGGCAATCCCGGCGATTGGTTCGACATCGATTGAAGAAGCTATTGTACCGGTTCCGGACGAAAGGTTCGATTTGCTTACAGAACTTTACGAGCCTAAGAAAATTACTCACGCCACAATCGACTGCCTGGATCTGCCGGGCTTTAATTTTACCGATGAGCATGGCCGGGCCGCCGCCAGGCGATTAATCAGTCAGATAAGGACTGTTGAACTGCTCGTTCTGGTTGTTCGGGCGTTTGAAAATCCGTCTGTGCCGCCTTATCGAAACACTGTAGATCCGGCGAGAGATTTGGCCGAATTGCAGACGGAATTGCTGCTTGCTGATTTGGAGCTTGTGACTACGCGCATAACGAATCTCGAAAAGCAGATCCATAAACCCACCAAAACCCAGGCACGTGACAAGGCGGAGCTGGACCTGCAAAAGAAACTGGCAGAATCGCTCGAATCGGAAAGGCCGATCAGCTCGGCTATTGAAACGGACGACGAGCGTGAGATGATTAAGTCTCTCGGCTTTTTGACATTAAAACCGTTTGTTGTTGCGGTCAATGTGGGCGAAGATCAGTTGAGTAGGAAATTCGATTTTACCAAACGCGTTGTTGATTCCGTGCCGGTAATTACGATTTGCGCCAAGCTGGAGCACGAATTGTCACAATTGGATGTCAAAAGCAGAACTGAGTTTATGGCTGATTTGGGCATTACCGAATCGGCAGCAGGCAAGTTCGTTAAGGGCTGCTATTCAGCGTTAGGCCTGATCAGCTTTTTGACAGTCGCCTCGAGTGAGCTGCACGCCTGGCCTGTACAGGAAGGCACAGCAGCAGTTGATGCAGCAGGTAAAATCCATACGGATCTTAAGCGGGGCTTTATCCGGGCTGAAACGTTCAGTTATGATGAACTGCGAGAGCATGGCAGTGAAAAAGCTTTGAAGGCTGCCGGTAAAATCCGACTTGAAGGCAAAGAATACGTCGTTCAGGACGGCGATATTATAAATTTCAGGTTTAATGTTTAGCTTAACAAATTTTTAGGGTAATGTTTGTGAAACGATCCTTAAAGCTATTCATACCAGGATTCATATTACTGTTAGCTGTGGCGATTGTTTGTTTTTTGCTGTTTGTCGTGAATCCCGATACTCCTGTACGCTGGACCTACAAAGTGGTCAACACGTTTGCTCACGATCCAAAGGCCTTCACGCAGGGTCTGGTTTTCGAAGACGGCTTCTTATACGAAGGAACAGGACTTAATGGTCGTTCTGAACTTCGGAAAGTAGAGTTAGAGACCGGCAACATCCTGAAGACTTATAAATTGCCGGATGAATTTTTCGGCGAAGGAATTACCGTTTTTGGGGACCGTATTATTCAGTTGACATATCAGTCAAATGTCGGTTTTGTTTATAACAAGGAAACTTTCGAGCTGCTGAGCGAGTTTAGCTATCCGACCGAAGGCTGGGGCCTTACACATGACGATAAATATTTAATTATGAGCGACGGCACGCCAATGCTGTATTTTCTGGACCCGGAGACGTTTAAGCAGAAGCATAAAGTTATGGTCATCGACCAGAATTCTCAGGTCTGGGGTCTTAACGAGCTTGAGTATATTGACGGTGAAATCTATGCCAACGTCTGGCCGACCGAACGAATCGTCAAAATTGAGCCGGAAACGGGCCGGGTGATCGGCTGGATAGATGTGGAGGGTATCCTTGCCCCGCAGGACCATAGCGAGCCGGTTGATGTTTTTAACGGGATCGCGTATGATGCTGCAAACCGCAGATTATTCGTGACCGGCAAGTTTTATCCGAAACTCTTCGAGATTAAGCTGATTCCTGCCAAGTAATGGTAGCATCGAATGCGGAATTTTGATATAAGAGCAGAATATTCCGAAAGGTGGCAGCCTCAAGCGAAGCTTGGGGATGGCTTGTCCCCCATCCCCAAAGCCTCCGGCTTTGAGGATGCCACCCGGACACAGGTATAGAATTTACAAATTTGCTGGCTTGGTTTTTCTGGAGAGACTTTATGAAGGCTGTCGTGCTGACAGGTTTAAGGCAAATGGAGCTCAGGGATGTACCTGAGCCGAAGATTGAAAAAGATACGGACGTTCTGCTGAAAATTGAGATGGTGGGTGTCTGCGGGTCCGATGTGCATTATTACGAAACCGGCAGAATCGGGGCGCAAATTGTCGAATATCCCTTTATTGTAGGACACGAATGTGCTGCTACTGTCGCTGCTGTCGGCAAATCGGTGACTAATGTGAAAGTCGGTGACGCTGTAGTAGTTGACCCGGCAGTTTCCTGTCATGATTGTTTTCAATGCAGGTTAGGCAGGGAAAATACCTGTTATAACCTGCGTTTTCTCGGCACGCCCGGCCAGGGGGGCGGCTGTCTGTGCGAATATATTGTTATGTCACAGGAATGCTGCTATCCGACAAATGGAGCGCTTAGCTTCGAACAATCGGTTATATGTGAGCCGTTAGCGATTGGGGCCTATTCGGTTAATCAGGCAAAGCTGCCGGAAAATGCGAACATTGCTGTCCTCGGCACCGGCCCGATAGGTCTATGCACCTTCGTTAGTGCAAAGGCGCAGAATGTAAATACCTGTTATATGACTGAGAAGATCCCCGAGCGTGTTGATATTGCAAAAAAAGCCGGTGCTACATGGGTCGGAAATCCGGACGAGCAGGACATCGTAAAAGAAATTCTTAATCGGCGGCCGGATGGGCTGGACGTCGCATTCGAATGTGCCGGCCAGCAGGAAACAGTTGATCAGTGTATGGAATTGCTCAGGCCCGGCGGCACATTGGTTCTGACCGGTATTCCGCGCTTTGACAGAGTCTCTTTGGCTATTGATTTGATGCGAAGAAAAGAAATCACGATTGTAAATATAAGAAGGCAAAATGAATTTACACAGAAGGCTGTTGATTTGATTGCTTCGGGCAAGGTCAACGTTGACTTTATGGTAACGCATCATTTTCCTCTTGAAGAAACACAAAAGGCTTTCGATTTGGTCGCCGGCTATAAAGACGGCGTTGTCAAAGCCATGATTACTATGTAAATTCGTGCTCACATTAGAATTGTTTTGGAGATTGAGCCGGTAGGGTGTGCAAACGTTTTTTTTGCACACACGGTTGTAAGTACCTATTGCAGCGTGTGCAGTACCGTAAGGCATCCCATAGGGACTATAAAGCAAGCTGCACACCCTACAGATTATGAACTGTTTTGGAGATTGAACTTTAATGAGCTGGCTTGGTCTGGAAGAAAAAGTTGCAGTCGTCACAGGAGGGGCCTGCGGCATCGGTAAAGCTGTTAGTCAGGGATTAGCCGAGGTCGGAGCAAATATCGTCGTGGCTGATATAGACGAGCGGGCCGGCAACAAGCTCGTTATTGACATGAGAGAGCAGTTCGGCGGAAAGCATATCTTCAAAAAAACCGATGTGACTGACAAGGCAAGTATTGATGAGATGGTTTCGGCGGCTCTGGATGCTTTCGACGATATCGACATACTCGTGAATAATGCCGGTATTCTGATACCGCGGCTGCTTGTTGACCCGGCGGGCAAAGAAGAGCTGACCGAGCAGATTTGGGACAAAATGATATCTATAAACCAGAAAGGATATTATTTGTGTGCCCAGGCGGTCGCACGGGTGATGATTAAATCCGGCAGGGGGGGGGTTATTATCAACATGACTTCCGAATCAGGCTTGGAAGGTTCTGAAGGCCAGAGTGTTTATGCGGCAACCAAAGCGGCAATCTATTCTATGACACGCTCGTGGGCAAAGGAGCTTGGCAAGCACAACATCAGGGTCGTCGGTGTCGCTCCGGGGATTGTCGAAGCGACCGCCTTACGCTCCGATGAATACGAACGTGCCGTTGCCTATACACGAGGAGTTACTATTGAGCAGTTCCGCAAAAAATATGAAAAGGTCTCCATACCGTTGGGGAGAAGCGGCAAGCTCAGTGAGGTGGCTAATACTGTATGCTTTTTGGCCTCTGACCGGGCCGGCTACATCCACGGCACCGTTATCAACGTCTCAGGCGGCAAGAGCAGAGCTTGAGTCCTGTTTGAAACGATATAATTTTATGCTGCACCTTTCGATGTGGTTTTGCCTTTATTGTTGTTCGATATAGAACCAGTGATTGATGTATTTTAGTGGAGGAAGATACCATGTTCAGGCGATGCAAAATATGGATTGTTTCAGCAGCACTTTTATTGAGTTATTTTTGCGCATTTGTTCAGGCGGGGGTATGGCCGAGCGGGCGGGAAGCGGTCGAGCTGAAGGCTGTGCCGTTTGACCTTCGTGATGTGCGCCTGCTGGATGGGCCGTTCCGGAATGCTATGCTGCGAACGCAGAAATATCTGCACGAGCTCGAATCGGACCGGTTGCTTTGGTATTTCCGCAAAACTGCCGGACTGCAAACGCCCGGCGAGCCGATGGGCGGCTGGGAGAAGATGGAGCTGCGAGGACATACGATGGGCCATTATCTCTCTGCCTGTGCCTTAATGTATGCCAGTATTTCTGATGAGAAACTAAAAGCCAAAGCCGATGCAATCGTGGCCGAATTAGCCAAATGCCAAAAAGCTATCGGCACAGGTTATCTAAGCGCCTATCCGGAAGAGCAGATCGACAGGGTAATCGCGCTGAAGCCTGTATGGGCGCCGTGGTATACACTGCACAAGATTTTCGCCGGCCTGATTGATATGTCTGTTTACTGCGGCAACAAACAGGCTCTGGAGGTGGCTGAGGGTATGGCATCGTGGGCCAAGGGGCGTCTTGACCAGCTCGACCGCAATGCAATGCAGCAGATGCTTAACCGCACCGAGCAGGGCGGCATGAATGAGACGCTCGCGAATCTTTATGGAATAACAGGCAACGGACAATGGCTTGAGCTTGCTATGCGATTCAACGCCGATGCGTACAACAATCCGTTAATTCTGCATCGGGATGAGCTGACCGGCCAGCATGTTAACTCGTTTATTCCGAACATGATTGGCACCGCCCGGCAATACGAGCTGACGGGTGAGCCTGTTGACAGGCACATCGCAGAATTTTTCTGGAGCAGCGTCGTGCACGGGCGTAGCTACTGCACCGGCGGGACTTCTGTGGACGAGCATTGGAAAAGCCCGCCGTATCACCTTGCCGACCAGCTTGGCGGCAAAACGCAGGAGACCTGTTGCACGTATAATATGCTAAAATTAAC
>JAFGPJ010000217.1 GCA_016936275.1 Sedimentisphaerales bacterium | reverse complement strand
TGTTTCTTTCACATCAAGCTCGCGCCGTTCCATCACGGCCTTTGCCACGTTGTCAACTTCCTCGATTCTGTTCAATCCGGGAATCGGGATGACGGTATCGCTGTGCAGAATGTAGCGAATCGCCAGACGCGCGCGTTCGAAGTTTGTTTTTTGGTCTTTCATAAACAAAGAACCGGCGGCAAAAGGTTTGATGCCGAAAGCCCCGACATCCTGCTTCTTAAGGGCTTCGAAGACGCTGTCCGTCGGGGCAATCTTGCTCATAGTCGTAAAGGGGAAACAGACACAATCGATTTGCGGGAAATACTCGATCATAAACTTGATCCAGCGTCGGTCATGTGTGGAGAATCCGATGAACCGGGCTTTGCCCTGCTTTTTCGCCGTCTCAAGCGCCTCAACCATCTCACACGAGGTATTGAACGTATGCCTGCCGCCCGGCTCGTAGCAGGTGATGCGCCACAAATCGGTGTATTCCTGGCCGGAAGCCTGCAACACTTCATCAAGGCTTTCCAGCAGCTTCTTGGCGGTGCGATAATTTTCGTTGCGGGTCTCTTTGCCGCAGTGGGACAGCGCCAGATACATCTTGTCCCGGCGTCCTTTCAGTGCCTCGGCGTCGCGTACCACCTCTTCCTTTGTACAGGAATCGATGTAATTGATGCCGATATCGATGGCACGGCTTACGATTTCATTACGCTGCTTTTGATCGCTCCGAGAGTGCCCGCCAAGGCAGACGGCCGAAACCATCAGGTTAGTTTTGCCCTGCCGGCGATATTCCATGTTCTGATTGTAATTGAGAATCCTGGATGTATTACCCGGCGCACTACCGGCGGTCTTTGCACCGAGGCCGACGGCCACACCAGCGGCAACCATCGCACCATCGCGCATAAACTGTCGCCTGGTTACTTTCTTGTCTTCCATCAAAAATCTCCTTTAGAAATATCAGACCTTGGTTGGTCAAATTTTCATTATTGTTTTTCTGTTTTCGGTAAGGGGCGATCAGACTGCAACTTGAACAGAGCGATGACTTCCTCATCCGAAAGAGCACGGTCATAGATTCGCACATCGTCCATAAGGCCTTCGAGTCCCCTGCCTATTCTGACGTCCAGGTCGCTGCCGGTATCTATCGGCCAAAGATCCAGAAGGCCTATATCATGCACTTCAGCGATAACTCCGTCCCTGTAGAGCACGACATCATCATGAAGGTTCGGCAGCTCGGCTTCTTTGACCACTACTGCCACATGATGCCACTGGTCATCATCGAGCGGCTCGTTCATATAGTAATATCCGCCATTGGGTGTAATGCCGATGCGTCCCCTGATAAAACAAAATCTAAACATCTTGCCGAAGTCATCAGCGCCCCAGGAGATGATTTCTCCGCCGTCGTTTTCGGTTTTGATCCATGCCGCCACGGTTCGAGGCCGTGTGCCGGTAACGCCCTTGTATTTGGTTATCTCGACGTATCCATTGCCGTCGAATTCCAGGGCCTTGCCTGTCCGGCCCTGGGCCGAACTTTTATCAAATGATAATTCCCCCTTTAGCGTGCCGCTGCGGCCATGTTTGGATGAATCCGAAATAATCTTTCCTGAAGCCTCATCGAACTTCCACCAGCCGGCAAGATTAGGGTCGTTATCGAGCGTCCCGGGCTTGTTCTTTTCCGCCGCCTCTGTTATTGGAGCAACTGAAAAGACAAAGATCGAGCCAAACAATAGAACAAAAAGCAATAAACGAAACATTTTCTTATCCACGACACTTCCCCGAATATTAACTTAAACATATTCTTAAGCCAAATCTCAGGCTTGGCTTATCTGCTAATACGATAGCCTATCCAACCTACCAATACAACTGTGCAAATAGTTTTTGCAGTTAATAATATTTCTGACGCTTGCTTCTTCTATTTATTTAACTATTTCTTTCAGGCGATCCCACTCGTCAAGATATTTCTTCAGATGCACCTTGCCGTTTTCGATTTCCGACAGAATCAGTTCTCGAGCCAACTGCTGCTCGGCTTCATATTCGGCGGTTGTAAAATGCCCGCCGAAATGTGCTACCCTCAGCCATACCAAGTACGTAGTTAAAGCGTCAAATTCATTGTAAGCTACAATCTCATCCAGTTTGCCGTCCAGCCATAAAAATGCGACCCCCTCTCCGGTAACTTCCAATTTTCCCGGTATGCCCGACAGCGTGGCAATTTCATTCAGTGAAGGCGTGGCTTTGCCCCAGCCACCGATGATATCTTTTATGTCGATGCTCGCTTCGCTATTGCGGCTGTCGAAATAGTCGTCTCCCTCCCACGGCTTGTTCGGACGGCGGCAGAAATCCCGCGCCTGAATCCCAAGAATTACGGCCCTTTGTATGAATGCTTTGAGGTCCGCCGATGAGGAATTAAAACCGACCAGTTGCGGCTTATATTGGCCGACCTTGTCCAAAAACGTGCTGACAATATTTCTTTCCAAGACCTGTTCGGGATCATCCAAATCACGGGGCAAAGACAGCAGATGCAGTTTAGCCTTTCTGCCCGACTCGAATCTATCCACCGCGGCAACCGAGACTATCCGGCAGACCACCGTTTTTAAATACGGCGTCGGATCTTCATCCGTGGCTCCCCCTTCTTTCCACATACGCTTTACAACGTCCAGGTCCGGCGTATTGTCCGGCAAATCGTATAAAAGTTTGCCCGCAACCGGATCGGGTATCCATTCGGCGTCGAACGCCCACACCCTGTCTTTCACGGTCTTGAACATAATTCTTAATCCTCTTAATCCGGCATTAGCTCCAGCACGGCCAGCACCGGGCAATGGTCTGAGGCGATTTTCTCATCTATCACTCTTACTTCTACTACCTTCCAGCGATCCTTTGGTTTATACATAATGTAATCGATTTTTCTTGCCGGCCTGGTAGAAGGATATGTCGGTTTAGGATTATCCTGGGCAGCATAAGACCATTGCCCAAGAAGAAGATTGATTGGATCGCTGCCGGGTGTGGCGTTTAGATCACCTGCCAGAACTATCGGGAGGTCGTAATTCTCATACAACTCCATGATGCGTTTCGCCTGCATCATCCTGTTGCTCTGGTCCCGCTGATGGTCCAAATGCGTGCCAACAAAAGCCATTTTAACTCCACCGGACAGCTCTATGCGAACTTCCAGGGCGGCCCGAGGCTCGGCTTTAGCGGTATGCGGCAGCGGATTATTCTTAGTTTCGAGGATGGGATAGCGGGAAAGAACAGCTTCCCCATAGCCGCCTCCATCGTAGTCCATAGCTTTGCCGAAGATTCCCTTCATGCCGGTGCGCTGGCTCAATTCAGCCGTCAGGTCCAGTCCTTTGGCGCGCCGGGTTTTATTGTCGACTTCCTGAAACGCTACCAGGTCGGGTTTGAGCAAGTTAATAATCCCGGCAACGGCGTCCAGATTCGAACCGCCGTTTGCGTCTTCACCGTGATAGATATTGTACGTCAAAACCTTCACCCTTACCGGCGAATCGTGTTTCGCGCCGGCATAATCTCCAACACAAACGCCGGCAACCAGGATGATCAGCAAAATTCTTAATACAAACGATACAATCTTCATACTAATCTCATCCACCAGAAAACGCTGACAAACCCATCGAGTTGCTACACTTTTTCGGGAGTGGGGCAGACGAATGGTTTGCGATATTCGCGTTGGAGTATTTTATTTGCCTCGGTGCTGTTCGTAAATATTTCCTTATCAGGATCGAACTGCAGCAACGGGCCCATTGACATCGGGTACTTGTCCAAATCGACGCCGTTATCTTTCAGATGCTGGACCGTCCGGTTAAGCGTCTCAATATTGTCGTCCCGGCTTTTTACTTTTTCCAGCACGGCTTTGGCCTCATTGATGGAAACCTTGTTCTTTTCGCCGAGATAGTAGCTGATGTTGGCCAGATGCGCGAGCGCGGCAGAAAGATGTCCCTGGAAAGCGTCAGAGTTGAGGTTCTCGGATTTTCTACTGTGGACGGCCTGAACGAAGTTATCGAAATGGTCGCCGCCACCCTTAAATTCCTTGATAACCTCGCCTTTAAGGTCGAACGCGACGCAATGAGTGTATTCCCTTTGGACCATGTAACCTTCGGTCCCGTAGAAAATCACGCCGATCCTGTTGCCCTTTGTGCTGTCGAACATAGTGCTAATCTCAATATCCGCAGAGTTATCGACCGAAAGGCCCCGCGTCTCGAAGACCATGCACTTGTCGCCGTAATCGTAAATGGCGATTTCGGTGTTGGCCGTATCGCCGGCATCGACGTAATTGGGATCGTTGCGTTCGGCCTGATAGCCGAGCCGGCCGCCATACGTAATCACACTGTTCGGATGGCGATTGATGCCGAGCCCCCAGCGGGCGATGTCCGTTTGATGCGGGCCCTGGTTGCCCGAGTCGCCGTTGCCATACAGCCGCTGCCAGTGCCAGTCGTAATGGAACCGATGCCGGGTGAGCTTTGGTGTGGTATAAACTGCCGGGCCGCTCCAGAGATTGAAATCGACCTCTTCCGGAATCGGATAATCACCTAAAGGGCCGATCGATCCTCTCCTCTTGTAGCATAATCCTCTTGAGAAATTGACCTGGCCGATGCCGCCTTCTTGGATAAATTTCATGGCGTTCCGGATGGCCGGATTCGAGCGGCACTGTGTGCCGACCTGACACATCTTTTCGTATTTCTTCGCGGCGGCCACGAGTGCTGCCCCTTCAGGAATGTCGTGGCTTATCGGTTTTTCGATGTACACATCTTTGCCGGCCTGCATTGCCCAGACGCCGCAAAGTGCATGCCAGTGGTTCGGCGTCGCTGTCGAAACGACATCCAGAGACTTGTCGTCGAACACCTCACGCATATCCTTGACAAACCTGGGCCGGCGGCCGGTGCGTTTTTCAACTGAATTGCAGCAGTCTTGGCCGACCTTTTCATCAACATCGACGATGTAGGCGACTTCGCAGTCCTTCCTGCCTGAAAAAGCGCTGATATGACTGCCTCCCCGGCCTTTACAGCCTACTACGGCACAAAGCAGCTTTTCATTAGGGCTTTTGTTTTGTGCTTTGGCAATGCTGCTTATCATCGGAGCCGAAGATACCGCTGCCGCCGCCGCGGCGATAAACTGCCTTCTTGTTAAATTATTCTTAGCCATTGTCCAGACCCTTTCATTTGGTGTTCTCTTGTTAAACGTGTTAGCATAGGGTTTCATTATAACCTCACACCAGTCTCAATGTTAGTGGAAAAAGACGTTACGTGCAAGTGATTGTGTTTTATACAGCGTCTTTTTTCGGATTTCTGGTACACACCGGGCAATAGTCATCCGGAAACGGTACGGGGATTGCCGGAGTTTGTTATTTAGATTTATAGCCAAGGAAATGCCTTTGTACAAACCACGTAGATAAGTATAATGTAAGGTAGAAAAGCTCTTAATGTTTTTTTAATACTCCTTATTCGAGGTTCGAAATGGACATTTTAAAATTTGCCATGGAAAAAGAGAAATTCAGCGAGGATTACTATCGTCAGCTCAGTAAAAAGACAAGCAATAAAGGCCTGTGCAACATACTGACGATGCTGGCGGAAGAGGAGCGAAAGCACTTCATTGTCATTCAACAGATGCAACAGCAGCAGGAATCCCAAACAAAGACAGACACGGATGTACTTGGAAACGCCAGACAAATATTCGAAAAAATGAGACAATCGGCGGAGAACTTCAGTTTCGACATCACCGAGCTGGAGCTTTATGAAAAAGCGCGTGATATAGAAAAGCAGAGCATGAAATTCTATCTGGAAAAATCCAATGAGGTGAAAGACGCTGCCCAGAAAGAGATTTTCAAAATACTCGCTGATGAGGAGCGCAAACACCTCGCCCTCGTCCAGGGTATATACGATTTTGTTGCCAGACCTCAGTGGTTCCTTGAGAACGCGGAGATGTATCATTTTGATGATTACGTAGAAGGTGCTTTTTGACATGAGAGCAACAATGTGTGTGGACAATAGAAGTCTCTCTTTTGACCCGTTAAGGTCGTATTATTGGGGTTGATAAGTTTCATCGCTCTGAGATTGCAGCTCGGAATATCTTATTGGATCAATAGCGATTCTAGTACTACCTTATCAGTCACTTAACTTAAGGGATGATCATTCGTATCATTTTAATTCACTTTGAACAAAATCCAGCTCTACCTTAACTCAGAGATGTTGGATAGATGTCGGAGATAATGCTTGTGCGGCAAAAAACGAGTCCTTCAAAAACTGTCGGCGAGTTCGATTCGTCATAATAGCCGCTCCTAAAACTTGAAGCCTGACTTCGTAATTTCAATATTACGCTCCCGGCTGCACTGCCAGGCGATACAATCCTTAAAAATACCGGAATTCCACCATTATTGAAATAATATGAACAAAATATGCCGCCTATGGATCAACCGGGCGAGTTTCTTGCGTTGACAAACCGACTCGTCTGAGATAGCCTATTGATACTGCTCCTGTTCGGTGCTGCAGGAAGGTCCGATTGCGGCACCGGCGTCAAGAGAGTTACATTTGTAAGAAATATCAGGTAGGAAGAAAAGCAATGCCGCTTGAAAATATGAATGTTATGCTCGGCAAGGCCAAGGACGCCGGTTATGCCGTCGGCGCCTTTAATATCCTCGATTACAATTCGACAAAGGCCGTCATTCTGGCTGCGGAAGAAGCCAACGCTCCCGTGATTATCCAAACATCCGCCAAGACGGTCATCTTCTGGGGTACCACCGCCATTATTACGTGGGTAAAACAGCTTGCTGACTCATCGAGTGTTCCGATTGCTTTGCACCTTGACCATTGCAAGGATTTAGACCTTATAGAAGAGTGCATAGACTCTGGGTGGACTTCAGTTATGATCGATGCCTCTTCGAAGCCGTTCGAGGAAAACCTTTCTTTGAGCAGGCAGGTAGTGAAGATGGCGCGACCGAAGAATATCACTGTCGAGGCCGAGCTTGGGGCCATAGTGGGCGTGGAGGACGATATTCACGTAAAACACCAGGATGCACATCTGGCTGATTCCGAACAGGCAATCGAATTTTGTGAGAAAGTCGAGCCGGACTGTTTCGCGCCAGCCATAGGAACCGCTCACGGCGTGTATAAGGGGGAACCAAAGATCGCGTACGACCTGCTCGAACAAATCGCCGCTGAAGTGGCGCCTCCCATAGCACTGCATGGCGGCACGGGACTTGCGGATGATGTATTTAAGAAGTGCATCTCGCTCGGCTGCGCTAAAGTAAATATATCGACCCAGCTCAAATACGCGTTCATCGACGGATTCGTCAATTATCACAATGCGAACAATACGGAATATAATCCCCTTAAAGTGCTTGATGCTCAGTTTGATGCGCTCAAGACGGGTATTGTCGAGAATATCAACCTGTTCGGCAGTGCAGGAAAAGCCTGACTCCGGAAGAACATGCAGTAGATAGGACAAAGTATAGAGGGATGCAATAATGAAAGCTATTATTTTCGATTGCGATGGTGTTCTTGCCGATACCGAACGGGACGGGCACAGGGTTGCTTTTAATAAAGCGTTTGCAAAAAAAGGACTCCGACTCCAGTGGAGCGTCGATTTGTACGGAGAACTTTTGGCGGTTGCCGGCGGCAAAGAACGCATGAGACACTACTTCGACAACTATGGCTGGCCTCCCGATGTTGCCGACAAAGATGCTCTCATAAAAGAGCTGCATAAGCTCAAAACGGATTATTTCATGGAAATCATCGAGTCGGGACAACTGCCTTTACGTCCAGGCGTTGCAAGATTTGTAGATGAAGCTATCGCCGCCAATATGACTTTGGCGATTTGCTCTACATCTGCCAGGCGGGCGGTCAACCTCGTGGCGGAAGTGCTGCTCGGTCCCGAGCGAAAGGCCCATTTCAGCGCAATTCTGGCCGGCGACGTTGTGTCGAAGAAAAAACCGGACCCTGAAATATATAACCTGGCTGCGGAGAGACTAAGCCTTGAGCCGTCGGAATGTGTTGTGATAGAAGATACCC
>JAFGPJ010000216.1 GCA_016936275.1 Sedimentisphaerales bacterium | reverse complement strand
TCATAAGCATTGAGTTTCATCGCCTCGACGGCCGATTCGATGGTCGCATATCCCGTTATGACGATAGAGACGATATCGGGATCTATCTGGCCGATTTCCTCCAGCAGCTCCATGCCGCTCATGCCAGGCATCTTCAGGTCGATTAGTACCAAATCGGGTTTGACCTCTCTTATTTTTAGCAATCCGATCTGGCCGTTCTCGGCTGTTTCCGTTGCATATCCATCTTTGGACAGAACCTGACAGCAGGAATCGCGTATTGCTTCTTCGTCATCGACGACCAGGATGGTGGCTTTCTGAGACATTTTTCGTTGACCTTTCATTCTTGTATGGACTTCTACAATCAACTGCTATCGTCCTTTCAAGAGCTTGTCGATCCGCTCCAGAAGGGCCGTCGGTACGACAGGTTTTTCCATGAAGTCGTCGGCTTCAAAGTATTCACCATCCGTTTTGGGTGAGAATCTCAGTCCGGTTTCTGCAGTGATACTTGATATGGCCAGTACAGGTATCTTCTTCATCTCAGGGTCATGCTTGAGCCTGTGACAGATATCAAAGCCATCCGTCATTTTCTCCATCATGAGGTCCAAAAGTATCAGATCCGGTTTTTGCTTTCTTAACACCTTCATTGCTTCTTCTCTGTTGCAGGCCGTTATGACCTTGTAACCTTTGCTTTCTACGACCGGTTTAATGACGTTGACATAATTTGGGTCATCGTCGATAACGAGAATCTCCGGCGGTTCATTCATTTGTCTTGTCTGCTTAATTTTTCCCATTTTTTTGAATACGTCCCTTACTGCCTCGACCAGTTCCTCTCGGCCGAAAGACTTTATGTAATAGTAGAAAATATCTTGCTTACGAACCTCTGCTTCCAATTCCGCAGTGTTCTCAGTCGCTGTCATGATCACATGAACTTGCGGATCAATAGTCTTGAGAATTGAGACAGCCTTATATCCGGGCATCTCAGGCAAATCCACGTCCATAACAACACAGTCGAACTTGACGTCCCGGATCCTTTCAGCCATTGCACTGATACTTGAGGTTTCTTCGACGTCATAGCCTTCTTCGACGAGTAAAGATGCTACCTGCCCGGCGGCTTCGCTATCAGGATCCACAATCAAAACTCTTCTATTTTTAGGATTCATCTGTCCATAAACTCCATGGCCGAAGATTTCCACATTCAGACGCATCTATGATGAGCCTTATATGTGCGATAGCGCCTTGAGTCTCTTAACTCAAGATTATGATTAAGCAAGAGTTGTGCCATGCAGCAGGAGATCGCCGGCAAATAGCCATAAGTGCTTTATATGGAGGAGCTTACATTTCGTCCAGGGGCGTCTTGTTGTTTCGTATGTTTTAAAGGGTGAGCATTAATATGGGGCATTTCGCCCCGGCAATGGGAAGGATTGCACCAAAAAGAGCACTAATTGATGCCGTACCGTTTGAGTTTGGTTCGGAGCGTCTTTCGGTCGATTCCCAGCCAATCTGCCGTCTTGCCTTTGTGGCCGCCAAACATCCTAAGCGTCCGTGCGATATGTTCTTTTTCCACGTCGGCAAGACGCCGGGGCCTGTCCGTATCTAATTCTGGTATTGTCGAAGCTTTTAGCCCGTAATACAGCAGATCGGAAGGCTCAATAGTATCGTTCTCTGTCAGCACGACTGCTCGCTCAATAGCGTTCTCAAGCTCTCTGACGTTCCCCGGCCAGTCGTGTTCGACCAGGGCATTCATAGCTTTAGTCGAAATCGCATGGATATTCTTTTTTCTCTTTTGGTTGTACTTCTTCAGGAAATAATTGGCCAAGGGCGGAATATCATCCCGTCTTTCGCGCAGAGGTGGAAGAGTAACGGGCACAACGCTCAAGCGATAGAACAGGTCATCGCGAAACGTCCCTGCTTGTACCGCCTTCTGCAGGTCTTTGTTGGTCGCGGCGATGACTCGCACATTTACTTTAATGACTTGCGTGCTTCCGACTTTTGTAATTTCCCTTTCCTGGAGCACGCGAAGCAGTTTCGTTTGGACATTCATGCTTATGTTGCCAATCTCATCGAAGAACACCGTTCCACCATTTGCCAACTCCAGTCGGCCATACTTTGTCGCTGTGGCTCCAGTGAAGGAACCCTTTACATGGCCGAACAGCTCACTTTCAAACAGGTTCTCCACAAGGCTCCCGCAGTCGACGACAACAAAAGGCTTATCATTTCTGCCGCTGTGGCGGTGTATCGCTCTGGCCACGAGCTCTTTGCCGGTTCCGCTTTCGCCCGAAATCAGAACAGTCGTATCGGTCGGGCTCACTTTCCGCATGACCTCCTCGATATTCCTCATTGGCTCGCTCTGACCGATGATGACTTCGGACCCGACGCTCGCCTCAAGCTCGCTTCGAAGCAAAATATTTTCAAATGCCAGCTCTCTGGTGTCTAAAGCCCTTTCGACAATTGCTCTAAGGCTTTCCGGAGTGAAAGGCTTGGGGAGGAAATCATAGGCTCCATGCCTCATGGCCTCAACGGCGGATTCCACCGTGGCGTATCCAGTGATTACGACTACTACGACATCCGGATATTCCTGCTTAATCCTGCTCAGTACTTCCATGCCGCTCAGACCGGGCATCTTCAAATCGAGAATCACCAGATCAAACGCTTCTTTCTCCAGAATTTCTAATCCTGACAGACCATCCTCAGCAACTTCAACCCTGTTTGCCTTCCGTGCGAGCGCCTGCCGGCACGAATCCCGCATTGATTCGTCGTCATCAATTACTAAAATACGAGCCTGACTGGACATTTAGACCTCTTCCTTCAAAGGGAGTCTCACAATGAAAGTCGTTCCCTTGCCTGGGCTGCTATTTACCTGTATGCTTCCTCTATGCCTGGCAATGATACCGTAGCTGACGGCCAGACCAAGTCCTGTTCCACGCCCTACCTCTTTCGTAGTGAAGAAAGGATCAAATATCTTCTCTATATTCTCCTTAGAGATACCATGACCGGTATCTGTGAATTCAATTTCGATGGACCGACCGCTCTCGGCCATTCTGGTAGCAATAGTCACTTCTCCCTGTCCTTCGATGGCCTCGGCTGCATTCAAGATGATATTGGTGAAAACCTGCTGTATTTGACCGCAATCCATCACTACTTTCGGGAGGGATGCACTGAGCTTGGGGGTTATCGTGATATTCTGGAACTGTGCCTGGTTCTGAAGCACCGATAGTGTCCGTCTCAGGATTTCATTGACATCCGCCTCTTCCACGTTAGGCTCACTTTGCCGGGCGAAGTCGAGCAGACCACGCACGATGTTCTTGCATCTCGTGGCTTCGGCCGCGACTTTCTCCAAGTTCTTACGTTGAGGATCATCTGTCCCTATTTCCTCCAAAGACAAATGAGAATACATTAATATGGCGCCGAGCGGATTATTTATCTCGTGGGCCACCCCGGCAGCCAACTGACCAAGGGTAGCAAGCCGCTCCGACTTCATGATCTGCTGCTGAGTGTACTCTTTCAATCGTTCATCTCTTTCTTTCAATGAGGAGGCCATAAGGTTAAAAGTCTCTGCCAGTTCTGCTATTTCATCTTTTTGAGTCGCATCGACTCTGTAATCGAGGTTGCCACTGGCCCACTGATGAGAAGCAAATATCAATTGTCTGATAGGCTGCAATATACCTTTTGCCAGAAAACTCGAAACAACCAGAGCGAAGATCATTCCCCCAAATGCGATACCAAGGAATATAGCGGTTGTCTCGTTTCGCATATCTGTGAATTTCTGTTCCAGAATCCCGACATAGAGAATGCCGATGATTTTTTCTTTTATGTCCCATATCGGCTCATATGCGGCTATATACCAGTTGTTCACGACGAAGGCTCTATCTATCCACGGTAAACCTTTAACAAGCACCTGCTCATACACTTCCTCGGAGACACGTGTTCCGATCGCACGTGTGCCGTCTTGCCTCATTACATTCGTTGATATTCGCAGATCACTTTGAAAGATAGTTGCTGTGCCGATATCTTTGCCCTTGTACTTGACGGCTTGATATACAGTGTCTTTGACCTTGTCGACAATTTTGTAGTTTCGGTTAATCAGCTTTCCGGCGTACAGTACGCCGAGCAAACTCCCGTCATAACCGTGGATCGGTGCGCCGGCCTTCATCATCATTCCGGAAGTTTGCCGGATTTGTTGTGTTGGTTTTGCTTTGGGAGTAGGAATGAATTCTATGCACGCCTGCTCGGCAAGATCGGCCCCTTCTTTTTTGAGTTCATCAGCCGGTACGATCACTGTGGCGTTAATGACATGCTGGTTGGAAAGGACGTAGCTTACAAGTTCATCATCCGCCTGACTGTCGCCAGAGATGGAAGGATTTCGGGCACGAACGAGAATCCGGCCTCTATTGTCCGTAAGAGTTAAGATATCGAAAGACTCGGCTTCTCTTATCTTCTCCAATTCTTCCGCCAATCCTATCATGTCATTCTTTAGTAAGGCATCCTTTATGAAAAACCTCAAGGCAGTGAGACGTACCTCATCTTTAAGATATTCGCCTTCCTGTCGATAAATCTCCCTGGCGGAATTCAGATCAATGCGGACCTTGTCCTGAGCCTGACGGATTATACCTGTACCAATGAGCCGTGTCCCCACAAGTGTCGCAACCAAACCACATATCAGTATGACGGCCAAAAAACTTATAACCAGCTTTGTTTTCAATGATGCTTTCATAGTTATTTATGAGCCAGGCGGAACCGTCGAAAATCTACTGGTTCTTAATAACACTTCTGGCTGTTCCACTATTTTCGTTCGACTCAATCTATATCTTAACAGTATTTCAAATAGTAATCAAGTTTGAGTCTTTCAAACTCTACTCAAAACAAGGAATGAACAGAACATCCCTTATACCGTAGAAAGTTGTCCGCTGACTGAACTTAACGGCCTTGGTTGATTTGAACCTTTGTCATCACAGACATAAATCACCGATTGTGCCTGGTGCCGAATAGGTTTGTCTGGGATAGCTTGCTTGCATAGAACGCTTTAAGTTGTTGTTCTCATAGTAGCTGAAGACGTGCAGAATGGGTTGGTGGCTCTAACAATGGACTTTGCATTGAATGTGGAAAGTATGAGGAATCCGGCAGCTTCTTATCTGACCTAATAGACGATATCCGCATATACAATCGGGCAGTTCTTCCTTAGTCACGACGCCTTACAGAAATAAACTAAAGGACTGGAATATTGAAAAACCGCCGACTCTTTTTTTTGCCCCATTCATTGAAAACGATTACATTTTCTGATATTTTTGTAACGCCTTTTTCATGAAAGGTTTATGAAATTGAAAATCTCTAAAAAATTAGCAGATAACAGGTTTTCTGGTTGTAGGTTGATTGTAACCTTGGAGTCAAGGAAATAAGGCAGTTTTCAACACACTATATCACTCTGCTACAGCTTATGTTTACAGTAGCTTAGCTTGCCACTCTTTGGCTTTTTCTGGCCTGTTCCAACTTTCGTAGAGGTCGATCGGATTGTGTCATGACTCGAAGTTGATATTCTTAAAAATAGCAGAATACTGTGACACTTCTTAATCGGAAGAGAGGAGAAACAAAGAAAACAAAGCATGCCCAAATGATAGAGCTATATTACGTCCACTCGACCAGAAGGTCCCCTGGTCTTGGCGGAATCTTCCAGCTCACTAACGAGATGCCTTTTCGAAGAATTCCAATGTTTTGCAACTCATGTGAAGAGTGTCTTTAGTCTGCGACTTATGGATTGGTTGGGCTGACCGAAAAACACCCAATATATTGTAAGACAGCACATGGAAGAATATTGCAAGGTTCTTCGACCGAAAGAGAAGAGAAGTCAGCAATACAAGGAATGCCTAAATGCAAGAGCCATATTATATCTACTCGACCTAGATGCTACTATATAATTACGGTGTTTTTTGCTCCTGTTAACCGTGACATTTCGAAGGATAATGAAGTTTTATAGTTCGTAGGAATAGCACCTTCAGTGTACGTCTGATCCGACGATTTGATGGACAAGAGAAACATGCCCAACGAATCAATTTTTGTATATCTGCTTGCATAGACTAAGAGATGATAACTATTAAATCACCTTATGGTTTCCACGAAATAACTTGACTCGTTTGCTCAAACAATCTAGTATGAACAGGTTATGAGACGGGTATCGTTGGATAAGGTTTGGGAATTGTTATTGTGAGCACCTTATCGGGGCAAGACAGCATAGAAAGCCAATGAGCACCGGACGTAGAAAAAACATCAAAAGACATTCCAAAGGGAACAGTAAACGCCACAGAAGCAAAGAACCTGCCTCCAAAGCTTCTATTCATCGAGACGAATCCAAAGCCGGCAGTGAATTATCACATAAACGAATTAGTGGCCCTCGTCTCTGGCTGTTCCGCATAATTGCAGTTGCCGTAATTCCTGCCCTGTTTTTTCTGATGCTGGAGCTTACCCTTCACATTGTCGGCTATGGTTTTCCCACAAACATAGCCATAAAAGACAAGATTAATAATGTTCCATCCTACTATAACAATACGAAATTTGCCTGGCGGTTTTTCCATCCGAACATCGCCCGAACGACCGAGCCGTTCGTTTTTCCTGTAAAGAAATCGGAAAAGACCTACCGCATCTTTGTAATGGGAGCTTCCGCCGCGGCCGGCACACCGGATGGAGCGTTCTGCTTCGGACGGATGTTGGAAGTTATGCTGCGCCGGCAGTATCCGCAAGTGAATTTCGAAGTTATTACCGCTGCAATGCCGGCAATAAATTCTCATGTGGTTTATGAAATCGCCGACGATTGCACACGATATCAAAGCGACCTGTTTATTATTTATCTCGGCAACAACGAAGTGGTAGGTCCCTACGGGGCTGGAACAGTCTTTTCGACAATGAGTACCAGCATATCTGCTATTCGCATGGGGATTGCACTTAAAGCCACAAAGCTCGGCCAGCTCGTGACGAATCTGCTGGAATCGGTTAGCGGCGATAATACCCCGAAGATTTGGCACGGCATGGGGATGTTCCTCGAAAAACAGATAAGGGCGGAGGATGCAGGTTTGGAAATCGTTTATAAGCACTTCCGGAAAAACCTGCAAGATATTCGCCACCTTGCCGGCAGCAAAGGAATAAAAACGATTTTCTGCACTGTGCCCTGCAATCTGAAAGAAAGCCCTCCTTTTGCATCCCTTCATAAACCGAGCCTGACAGACGCTGACAAGAAGAGCTGGAACGAGATTTACCAATGTGGCGTTAAATACGAGACAGACGGAAATTTTGCTGAAGCGATTAAACTATATCTAAAAGCCGCCGAAATTGATGATAAATATGCTGACCTGCAGTTTCGTCTGGGGCGATGTTACTGGGAGATAGGGGAATATGAGAATGCACGGGCTGGATATGTCCTGGCGCGCGAATTAGATACGCTGAGGTTTCGTGCTGATACACATATAAACGAGATTCTGCGTGACACAACCGGCAACAAGATGGACGACGGTGTTTACCTGGTTGATGCTGTTAAGGTTTTCGAACAGAACAGTCCCCACCAAACTCCGGGAGAGGAGCTATTTTATGAGCACGTCCACATGAATTTCAAAGGAAATTATCTTTTAGCAGGAGCGATTTTCCAGCAGGTAGAAAAGATTCTTCCGGAAAGGATAAAAAGTTACAGGGCCGATGAGCACCTTTTCTTAACCGAAGCAGAATGTGCTCAGGATTTGGCGTACACAAAATGGGACCAATACAACATCGCAGAGAAAGTACTCAATGATTATATAAAACAGGCGCCTTTCACGAATCAGCTCTATCATAATAAGCGTGCCAAGCGAATGGAGCAGAAAATTGATGCTTTTAAGGTGGCTATTTCTCCGGAGCTTGTTAATGAAGTTGAAGCTGAGTATCGCCGGGCGATTGAGCTAACGCCATCGGACTGGTGGCTTCATTGGAAATACGGCCAATTTCTTGAAGATTTAGGTAAAGATAACGCAGCGGCCGCTCAGTATCGTTTGGTGCTCGATTCTATGCCGCATAATTATGAAGCTTTCGCCGTATTAGGTTTATTGTGCGGCAAGGCGGGAGACCTTGATTCGGCTATAAGCTATAATTTAGAGTCGGTAAGAATTTATCCCACTTTTCCTGAATCACATTTCAATTTAGGATTTGCATATCACCTGAAGAAAAAT
>JAFGPJ010000215.1 GCA_016936275.1 Sedimentisphaerales bacterium | reverse complement strand
TGAGCCACTCGCCGTTCATCTCGTCGAGATACTCCCCTATATACGGCTTACCCTTGTAATGATGAGACCGGGCATACGTGACAAGGGCGTCAAAGTAGTCTGCCTTGCTGACATACTGTTGCTCATAGTTACGCAGAACGTTTGACAGCCCCACAAGAGTTTGGCTCGTTGCATAGGGCCAAACGGCACCGTCCCACTCACATGTCCCGACACCGTGACTTCTAAAGTCAGGATGTCTGCGTTCAGCGGTAGTTATCCCCATAGGCGCCTTGAATCCTTCCGGGTCTGTAAGCTGTAGCCATGCCTGCTCATACCCCGGATCCGGCAGATTAAAATACCAGGGGATAAATCCGATCTCCTCCCGAACATCCGCAAGCTCTCCATTCGGACGCCGTACCTTAAAGAACTTCGCCTCTCGGTCCCACAGCAGTTCGTGCATAAGGGATTTGAGTCTTTCCGCCTTTTGAGCATATTCGGCGGCGATATCTTTTCTGCTTACCAGTTCCGCTACTTTTGATATCGCCACAGCGTTGGCATACATGTAACTGTTCAGAGGAGGCCGGGTATTTTTGACGTTGCGCGAGCCGCTGATCGATTCTTCCATGCCGTCACGTACATCATATTGCCAGAACAGGCCGTTCTCAAGACCGTGCTCTTTCTCCCATGCTTTATAGTCGCGAATGAAACCCTCCAGCAAGCCGGCGATAAACTTCTTGTCCTGATTCACTAAGTATCTGCGATATAGCGCCCATGTGCTCCAGTTGCTGTACCGATGAAAATGCGGCTGTAAATCGCCCCCTGCTTCCGCAGGGGCAAGCCTGTCCCCGCGAAAGCGGGGATGGCCGGAATACCAAAACCGGGCGTAATCATCAATATATTGCTTGTCATGCAGCCATGTGCCTTCATAGATATGATGCCCCAGCGCGCAGCTTATCGTATTGTACTTGCCGCTGTGACCAACCTTGTCGAGGAATTCCGTGAAAACGAAACCGTCCGGCGTCTTCTTTAGATGCTTGCGAAAAGTCCACCATCGAAAATAGTAAATCTGCTCGAAGCTCTTGTCGGGGCATTCGAAAAACGGAATATTCTCAAGAAGCCATTCCCATGAGCTACTATTGGGAATAAAGTTGACGATGTTCTCTGGTTCGGCGGTGTTAAAAAAATCAATGTGATGTTTAAATTCATCCGGATTGAGTATAAACATCGTTGTATCCGAATGCAAATTTTCCAGGGGCATCCAGACTGTCATCTCCGAATCTCCCCTGTTATCCCAGGCATAGTATGGTATTAAACGCAGGTCAACATCTCTGTTTTTTCCCCGATCCATCGGTCGGTATAGTGTGTTGTCCCAATTGCCGGCCGGATGAATCCGGGCCTTCCCGTTCAGTGCTACAATTCCGCCTAACAGCTCCCGGTCATACCTGCTGTGCAAAACAATATCGGACGGGATAGATACATCAGAAATACTGACATCTTCAGGTAGATCCGTCGATTCAAGACAGTACACAATCGTGCCGCGACGAATTGCTGTCTGATAGCGTGCTTCTTCAACCAAAGGATGCGCTTCTATCAACTGGGCAGGCATGGGTAAAACCAATTTAATCCGATCTTTAGCTGACCATATACGTTGGATTTCATAGTATTGACTGGATTGCAGGTTTTTACCAGCTATTTCATCATTAATTGTAACGATGGCGTTTTTAGCCCAGCCGGGAATACGCAGGAAGAAAGAAAATTTCTTCTCGGGTGTATCTTCCAAGGTAATATTAATCGTTCCATCCCATGGATAGTCTGTTTTCTGTCTGAGTCTCAACGCTGATCCATCGGCAAGGTGTGTATTTAGTACATTACTCCCGTAAAGATTGATCCATATACCCTCATCCGACATGCTGTAGGCATAAGCAGAAACTTCTGCAAGAGTACGCACGATGTTCGGCGGGCAGCAAAAACAGCTTATATATGGCTCGCGTCTGCGTGACCAGCGTAATTCGAAAGGCAGCTCATCGACTCGCCGGAGGGGATTCGTATAGAAGAATTTCCTGCCGTCCAGGCTAATGCTGCCCAGTATACTATTATAGAGTGACAGCTCGAGCAAATCGGCGAAGCGGGCCTGAGCTGTAATTGCCAGCATGCGCCAGTTCCATAATGCGAAACCAACAGCGGCACAAGATTCGTTGTAGGCTGTAATGTTCGGAAGCTGGTATGCTCTGCCGTAAGCCTGGTGCACGAGCTGGATAGATGAATGGGACTTCGAGCCGTCAGGAGAAGCTCCGTCGTAGAGCGCGCCGGTAGCTCCCGTGACATACATCTTGCGATAGGCAACATCCTGCCAGATTTTCTCCAGGGCATTGAGTAGAGATTTGTCTCCTGTTTCAGCATAAACATCCGCGACGCCGGCATAGAGATAGTTCGCTCTAACTGCATGACCGACGGCCTGGTTCTGTTGGCGGAAGGGAATCCTGTCTTGATTATGGTCCGTGCCGTCCTCGACCAGGTCGCGAATTTCAATTAGTCCTTTTGCCAGTTCAAGATATCGCGGATCGTCAACGGTTCTGTATAGTTCCGTCACACCCATGTAATGAGAAGGACAGATGGCGTTGTTCGCCAGATTTCGTGGTGATTCCTTGTAGGTTTTGTAAAGAAAATCCGCCGCCTTTTTGGCAATATTCAAAAGGCTGTCTTTTCCCGTGGAGCGATAATGTATACAAGCGCAGGTCATCAAATGTCCCATGTTGTAAGTCTCGAAGTCGAGCCGATTCTTGAATTCACCGGTTTGTGAGAGCTGTTGCTGCTCAGATATGATTACCGGCGTATGAATGTATCCGTCCTCACGTTGCGCTTTGCCGATGACATCGATGATTCGATCCATCTGCCGATTAAGTTCTTCGTTCCTGGTCACGGCATATACGAATGAAGCTGCTTCGAGCCATTTATAAAAGTCGCCGTCATGCCATTTAGGCCCTTTGTGCCTGCCTTCTTTAAGACCCGCCGCCACCAGGAAGTTGTCATACGCATGGCTGACATTCGGATCCTGTAAGAGACGCCACATGTTGGGAATCACGATTTCATGACACCACTTTAACCTGTCGGCCCAGAATCCATCCGTCCACTGTACGGAATCAATATCAATGCTCCTAAATTTAACGTAGGGACTCTTCGAGGTATTTGTTATCCCTTTGCCTTCACCGTTGACAATGCCGGACAGACAAAAAGTTATGAGCAATAAATAAGCAGCCAATGCTTTCGTCATGATCTTTAGTGCGGCGAATTCTTGTTGTTCTCGGGCTTGGAATAGTCAACAAATTGTATCGGATCGGTGCCGTTGAGCCATTCTTCGACATTTGTGTAACCATCATTGTCGGCGTCCTCAAGACCGTCTGAAGCATCATTCGATTTCAGACCGAATTGCTTTTCCCACCTGTCAGGCATTCCATCATGGTCACTATCAGCAGGGGCAGCCGATGATTTGTACTCGGGCCAACCTCCCACATCTGATGGGATATCAATAATGCCGTTTTTATAGGTCGGTTTACCCGTGTGTACTATCTCGATGATGCGCTTGTCGACAGGATCGCGCTTGGGTAGGGTAGCGCCGGCCTGGGCCAGCACAAGTTCATAAGCTTTTTCGGCGCTCTGTTGTGTAACATAAGCTGCCGGAGCGTGGGTTTTAGCACGAACCCTTGCTATGATGGCGTCAATTTGGTCTTGTGTCTCCACATCGTCGAATTGCACTCCTCCTGCCCAGTTGTCGGCGGTGACTTTTGGGTTGCCGGCAACGAAATTCTCCGCTACGTACCATTTGCCGTCGCGCTGGGCTTCGCTGTACATATCAAGATGTTGCGGCCGGCAGATTCGGTAGCTGCTTGCGCCCTCGTTAACTGCCGGGCCCGGCTTATAATAGTTGGCAACGATGTTGACCATGGAGCTGGCGTCTCCCCCGTCAACAGTGCGATGCCGCCAGTTAAAAAGAACGTTGTTGCGGAAATCAAAATGGTCGCCCCAGCCGATGCTGGGATTTCTGCCGGTGTTACACGCGAAAAGATTGTGGTGGAACGAACAATTTCTGCCGCCCCATGTCGCACCGAAGGCGTGATTGTTAAGATCGAGAGCCTCGCTGGAAATGCACCATTGAATGGTAATATTCTCGGCCGGCATTTTTTTCTCCGAGCCGTCCGGCATCTTTTTCATATAACGGTAAAGAGAGAGATTTTCGTCTAAGCCCCAACTGGCCGAGCAATGATCCACGATAATATTACCGACTGGGTAGCCGCCCAGCGCATCGTTACGGTCATTTACATTGCCGCGTCGAAAACGCAGGTAGCGCAGCACTACATCATGAGTATTGATTTCAGTTGTTTGCCCGCGTATGCAAATACCGTCGCCGGGGGCAGTCTGACCGGCGATGGTGATATAAGGATTGGAAATTGTAAGAACCTTCTCAAGCGTAATAATACCTGATATACGGAAAATCACGATACGTGGCCCTTCTGCCTCGATAGCTGCACGGAAGCTGCCTGAGCCGGTATCGTTGAGATTGGTCACCTCGAAGATTCTGCCGCCCCGTCCTCCCGGCGTAAATGCTCCGGCACCCTCGGCACCGGGAAATGCTGGAATCTCCGTTTTTCTTAAAATATCATCCGTATTGCCCCTGACTATATGTGATAGCCAAAGACTTAGCATGATGGCCACAAGAGCGAAACAAAAATATCTTTGTAAATATATGTTGTTGTCACAGTCTGAATTGAGACATGATTTCAGGGCATAGTTTTGTTGTTTATTTTGCGTGCCTATGGATAGCCTTGCCATCTTGGACTTTCTTAATAAGGTGATAACTCAAGCGGTCATCCAACCATCCCGGAATTGTACTCTAACATTGTGAAATAACAAGGTTGTATGTCAAATTATAAACTGTCAATAAGCCTTCGGCTTATATTGAATCCATCTGTACGACAATCCGGATTATTCCACTTTCACTGTCTCATCGAGTTCCATGCCGAGGCGTTTGTACCTGTCGGCCCGGCTTTTTTCGTCGCCAACGTGGATCTCAAGAGCGAGTTTTCCCACCGTCAGAGCATGCTGCCTTGGCACGACGATAACTCCGTCGCCATCGGCGACGATCAGATCGCCGGGAAAAACAAGGACGTCGGCACAGCTTATGGGGAAGTTGTAAGATTCGGCGATAAGTCTTCCCGGCCGGACTCCGCGGGAGCTGTATCCGTTTTTACAGTAAACCGGTATTTTTTTTACTTTGACGATTTCATCGGTATCGCGGGCGCCGCCGTTTGTTACGACTCCCACTACGCCTTTTTCCGCCCAGCCGAGACTGTTGTTGGAGCCGATAAAACCACACTCATCAATACCGCCGGCGTCGATTACGACCACATCCCCGGGTTTAGCCGTGCTGAGCCAGGCGTCTGGTGCTCTGCCGTACTGTTCGGATTTGAACTTCTTGAATTCTTCGAGGTCGGCAAACGAATTCTGTCCTACCCGGACATCCGTCGGCACATGCCGAACGGTAATGGCAAATCCGACGATTCGATGAGAGAATTTATCCACGTCCCGCCATAAGGGCCGGATGTTTTTATGCATCAGCCCGATGTCCTGCAGTCCGATCAAATCCATGCCGTCAAGCACGTCGGTCAGCCGCAAATCCTTATATAAATCGAGAATTTCTTTTCGCGCTCGCTCGCTGTCGTCGAAACTTTTGTTTTTCAGCAGCCTTACGCCGGTAGGCGTTGTAAGTTTAGGCTGCTTCTGCTGGTTTGCGGCTGAAAGATTTATCGCCGTGACAATCAGCAACAAAAATATTAACAGCCCAAAGCATTTTGACTTGTGTTTCATCAGGTAATACATTGCCGTCTCCTTAATCATGGTTAAAAGTTTTTAATACCCAATACGGCAAACACAGGTTACACTAAGAGCATGACGAATAAAACAAGAATTTTACTGCTACTTTATACCATTTGAATTTGTGGATGAATGAGAAAAGGGTGGCAGCCTCAAGCGAAGCTTGGGGATGGCTTTTCTCCAATTACCATCCCCAAAACCTTTGGTTTTGAGGCTGCCACTCAGTCGTGAGCATAGAACTGACAAATTCGTATGCTATTAGATACTGGATATACAATTAACCGCTTTTTAAGAGAGAACAAGATGAATCGTAACACGAGAATCGCTTTTGCCTGCATTATTACCGCACTGACTTTCGCTGTTACAATACCAGCCGGACAAGCGGCAACCTCGCATGAAGTCGAATTACTCTGGCCGAACGGCGCTCCCGGCGCAAAGGGAAATGACGATGGCGACAAGCCCTCACTGACTATTTATCTGCCGGACAAGGAGAAGGCCACCGGCGCCGCGGTGGTGATTTTTCCCGGCGGCGGTTACGGCCATCTGGCGATGGACCACGAAGGGCATCAAATCGCCGAATGGCTCAACTCCATCGGCGCTGCCGGCTTTATTGTCAAGTACCGCCATCGCAACAGCGGGGCCGGCTACGGCCACCCGGCGCCGATTCAGGACGCTCAGCGCGCAATCCGGACCGTTCGCAGCCGGGCAAAACAGTGGGGCGTCGATCCCGGCCGGATCGGCATCATCGGTTTTTCCGCCGGGGGACATCTGGCATCGAGCGCCGGCACGCATTTCAATACTCGATACAACGAACCTGTCGATGAGATAGACCGTTGCAGTTGCAGGCCCGATTTTATGATTCTCATGTATCCGGTCATATCGTTCACCGAATGGTATACTCACAAAGGCTCCAGAGCCAATCTATTAGGCAAGAATCCGGATAAGGAGTTGGTGGAGAGCTTTTCGAATGAAAAGCAGGTGACATCCGAGACGCCGCCCACATTCCTCGTTCATGCCGACGATGACAAGGTGGTGCCGCCCGAGAACAGCATCGCTTTCTACCTCGCCCTGCGAAAGGCCAAGGTCCCGGCTGAAATGCATATCTACGAAAAGGGAGGCCACGGATTCGGGCCGGGCGTAGGCAAGGGCGCCTGCTCGAGCTGGATGGTCCGCTGCGCCGACTGGATGAAAGGGCGAGGACTGCTGGATAAAACAAACGATCAGGGTGAATAAAAACAGAAACGTCCGTGTGGACAGCAATATCAATATTCGCCGTATCCGGTTTCGTGCTGGTTCGGGTCTTTGTTTGACGGAGTAAATTCAGTTGGCGTATGAGGCTCGGATTGCGGGATCGACTTGATCTCGAACGGAGGCTTGCTTTGGCCCTGGTCATCACCGTCGGGACCTGCGGTCGATTGTGGCGGTGTCTCCGATTCAGGTTGCGGATCGGGCTGCGATACCGGCTCGGTAGCCGCTAAGGGCTCATCCGGATTTTCGTCGGACTCAAACGGTTGTATTTCCGGCGCCGGAGGTTCAGAAAAATCGTGCTCATTCTCATCATTAATTTCATCGACAGTAGCGGTGTGAGACATTTCGGTTTGTGCCGGTGGTTGGAACTGCGCGTGCACAAACTGGGCTACTTTTTGATAGTCTTCGGAGCCGTGACAATTCGGCTCGTACTCGAAGATAGTTTTGCCGTAGCTGGGCGCCTCGGCGAGCTTGATATTTCTCCGGATAAAAGTCGGCAAAATCTGCGCTTCAGACCAGGCATTGTTGCTTCCCCTCGCGTTGTTGAGAAATTGTTCGATATCCGTCCTGACCTCATTGGGAAGGGACGCTCTGCTGTCGAACATGCAAAGTAAAATCCCCTTGACCTTAAGATTCGGATTAATCCTTTTGTTGACAAGATCGACGGTCTGGAGCAATTGCCCGAAACCCTGCAGGGCAAGAAAATGCGGCTGCAGCGGGATCAAAACCTCCTCAGCGGCCGCCAGTGCATTGAGAGTCAGCAGGCCGAGAGAAGGGGCACAATCGATCAGGCAATAATCGAACTTATCGTTACTCGATTCAAGCGCTTCCCGCAGAATGGTTTCCCTGCCGACCACGCTTACCAGCTCGCTTTCGGCGCCGACCAGATTGATGTTCGCCGGCAGCAGCCAGAGGTTGGGACGCACGAGCATAATCTGCTCTTCGAATTGTGCCGACTGGGTCAGGACTTTGTATGAGCCGGCCTCGACGATTTGCGGCTCCAGACCGAGGTGTATCGTCAGGTGGGCCTGCGGATCGAGATCGATCGCGACGACCTGGGAGCCAGCCGCGGCAAGGGCCGCTGCTGTGTTCGCCACAGTCGTGGTCTTGCCAACCCCTCCTTTTTGATTTAGTACTGCAATCGTTCTCATAATATATTCTTGCCGCCTGCGGTCAGTTTGGGTGGCAGCCTCAAAACCGAAGGCTTTGGGGATGGTCGTGTTGTAGAAACCATCCCCAAGCTTCGCTTGAGGCTGCCACCCTTGATTTATCTATTCACAAATTCAATTGTCATAATGTACTAAGCTCTTTATCTACGTTTGCAGCTTCTTCAGCACAGCATCGAGCACCCCATTTACAAAAGCCGGCGATTTTTCCGTGCTGTACTTCTTGGCAAGCTCGATAGCTTCATTTATAACAACTTTCGGCGGAATGTCGGCACAGAATTTCAACTGATATACCGACAACCTCAGAATGCTTTTATCGACCGGCGAGAGTCTCGTGAATTGCCACTTTATTGTCGAGTCGGTTATCAATCGGTCACAATCTTTCAAATTTTCCCAGGCCCCTTTTGACCAGTCCGAAGCAAGATTGCGGACGAAATCATCCGGATCTGCTTCCCGAAAAAACGGCACTAAAAACTCAAACGCGTCCTCGCCCTGTACATCGAGTTGATATAATGCCTGCATTGTCAGTTCTCTGGCCCTTGTTCTTCTATCCATGTGCATAGTTCGTAGTCAACGGGCTACGATCCTGTAACTACAAACCGCTGATTTGCTGTATAACGTTGGCCATTTCCATAGCCGTCAAAGCGGCGTCGGCGCCGGCGTTGCCCATTTTCGTGCCGGCCCTTTCTACAGCCTGTTCGATTGTCTCACAGGTCAGCACGCCGAATACCGCCGGCGTCGCCGAATCATAATTGATTTGTCCGATACCTCGAACCACCTGCTGACATACATAATCGTAATGAGCGGTCTGGCCCCGTATAACCGCGCCGAGGCAAAGTACAGCTACAAATTTGCCGCTGTTGGCCAGTGTCTTGCAGGCCTGTGTAATTTCACATGCCCCCGGCACCCATACTACGGTTATTTGCTCATCAGCGGCACCGTGACGCTGGAGGCAATCTATCGCGCCGGCCAGCAGCTTCGATGTTATGAATTCGTTGAATCTGCTTACGACAATAGCATAGTGGCCTTTGCCGGCTGCTATCTGGCCTTTTATCTCTTTAACCATAGCTTTGATTCTCCAATTAACTTCTGCGTATAGCGTTCATTTTTTGCTCATTAACCGCTATTTTCAGGTCGCACATTATAAGACCAAAAGCGGCAACTTTCCAGAAAATACAGACCAGCACCAAAATAACTCCGGTGCATGGTCTCTCAGCACAAAAAGCTAACTTTTGCGATTATAAGAGCTTATATGGCAATCTTGCAACAAAATTTTACTGCTTGCAAAAAGCTTGTGAATTGGCGGGAAACTGCTAAGGCGGCGGTGTTTTGTTGGCGATATTTGCGTTGGTTGTATTTTGCTTATTGGGCTAAAAATAAAGTAAAGGATTGATTATGATTTTCGAAGATATGGAATTCGGCTCTTACGACAAAGCTGAACAAAAAGCTTACAAGGCTTATGAACTTTACGAAGACGGCAATATGACGCAGGCTCTCGATGAGCTGGAGACAGCCATTGAGATAAATCCCGCCAACAGTTCGTGGCATTTCAATAAGGCACTTACACTGGATTCGATAAGCCGGTTCGAAGATGCGATAACCGAATACGAGACCGCCCTGGAGCTAAATCCAAATGACCTGGAGATAATGA
Organism: Sedimentisphaerales bacterium; assembly: GCA_016936275.1. Lineage (GTDB taxonomy): Bacteria > Planctomycetota > Phycisphaerae > Sedimentisphaerales > Anaerobacaceae > JAFGPJ01. Next base: position 1,264 of record JAFGPJ010000215.1, on the reverse strand, counting down.
ATTCGCTGGCGGTCGATTATACCCGAACCGGTCAGTACGATCTGGCCATCAATACTTTCGAGCATATTCAGGAGCTGGATCCTGAATTTGAGCCGGGCTACTGTAATCGGATTATTACTTATACCGAGATGGGCTTGCACGATATGGCCGAGCAGATGTTCTATCTCGCCCAGCAGATAAAACCGGATTGTGCCCTGTGCTATTATAATATCGGCAACAGCCTTTTCGCCCGAGGCGAGTATAAAGGCGCCATTCGCTGCTGGCTGCGCACGGCCGAGCTTGAGCCGACCCACCCCCAGATCAATTATCGAATCGCCCAGGCTTACTGGTCGGACGGCAAAACCGAGCAAAGCCGGGAGCATTTTCTCGCCGAGCTTCGTATCAATCCGGGCGATATCGACGTTATTTTCGATTTCGGCATGTTCCTGCTTGAGACCGGCGATATCGAATCGGCCAAGGAGAAATTCAACAGAATTCTCGAGCTGGACCCGGATTTTGCCGCCGCCTTGTTTTATCTCGGAGAAATTGCCTTTAACAGCAACGATTGCGAACGGTCGCTGGAGCTGTACAACCGTGCGCTTCAGAAAGATGGTTCACTTGCCGGCCCGTGCTACAGGCTGGCCCAGCAGGCGTTAATGAAAGACAAAAAGACGGAGGCCAGGGCTTATCTGGTTTCCGAATTGAAGCTGGCTTTGGAGGATGCTGAGACGTTGGTATCCATGGGATCGATGTTTTTGGCAATCGGTGATCCCGGTTGTGCAACGCATTGTCTGCTGAAAGCCGTTGATATAGATTGTTCCAATGCTGAAGCTTATTACTATCTTGGAGTCATCAGTGCCACGAAGGGCGATTTCGAGGATGCGGCGGAGCTTTTCGCCCATACGCTCGATATCATAAATGAACACATTCCCGCTTTGCGCGATTCGGCTTCTGTTTACCTGACAATGGGTAAACTGACCGATGCTGCAGAGAGAATCAGCAAAGCAAGGGCCCTGGACGGCAGTGATCCGCAGTTAAAAAGGCTTGAAAGGGCCATTTTTCTGGCCCGTATGAAACGTCGATTAATCTACTCTATCCGCCGGTTCAGATCGGGATTTACTTCCCGAAATTCAATTCTCTGATTTCTCGCACTTAATTCTTTATTTGCAAATTCGCACCAAATACGTTAATCTACTGTGTCCGGCCGAGTGGCGGAATGGCAGACGCTGGGGACTTAAAATCCCCTGCCCGTTAGGGCGTGTGGGTTCGACTCCCACCTCGGCTA
>JAFGPJ010000214.1 GCA_016936275.1 Sedimentisphaerales bacterium | reverse complement strand
TACTTTTCGTCGCAATCCGTGCCGAGACAGGCGTACACAGACGGTGCCGAGTGCGTGTGTGTCGCTGAAATAAGAATTCGCTCAGAAGGAATCTGTGTGTCCTTTGCTGCAAGGGCTTTTGCCTCGTCAGCCAGTGATCGCGGGATTATGCAATTGTCCACCACTACGATTGCCAGTTGTTTTGTGCCGTCGTCAAGCACCAGACAGCGTGCGTGCAGCGGATCATGGACCTTATCGGCCAGACGTTCCTGAACGCCGCCGTTCACGATTACGGGCAGTTCCAGCGGCGTAATGTCAACGGCAAACGCCCCGGCACGAAAAACCTCTGCCGGCTCCTGGCCTGCCGTCGCCGGCGCCAGGGTCAAGGAAATCGCGGCGATAACAAGGGTTATGATTTGGATTATCTTACAAATTGAGTATCGAGAATGAGCTGAATAGCGATACATTGGGACGATCCTCCGATTTCTCGTCAATGAAACGAGATAGATTGCTGATAAAAATGATTTCCAGCATACATTTCACTGAAATACTCCTACAAACGCAAAGTTCCACAATACCTGAATCCCATCCGGATTTCAACGATCTTTTTGATACGAATCTCTGTGGCCTGTGATTAGGTATTGGCTTCTAAATGCCTTGTTTCGGATAAGCAAAGAGCAGGCGTCAGTTTTTTACGAAAAAAGCTTGTGAAAGTTTGAGTTTCGGTGTAAACTACGCTGTTTATTTTTGGGCGTGAACAACGCGATATTTTGACCCTTTTTGTAATTAAACATAGAGGTTTATTATGAAGGCAAATTTCAACAGAACAGCACTTGCCGAGGCCCTGGGCCTTTTGACGTCAGTGGTTCCGAGCCGGACGCCGAAACCGATTCTGCGCTGCGTGCAAATCACCGCCGATAAGAAGGAAGTGCGGATGTGCGCGACGGACCTAGAAGTCGGCATCAACTACTTAATCTCTGAGGTCCAGGTCGATAAGCCGGGCGAAGTTATCGTCCCGGCGGACCGCTTAGCGGCTATCGTGCGCGAGAGCGTCGATGAGGTACTAGTGCTGGAAGCTTCCGAGGGCGCCTGTAAAATCACAGGCTCCGACAGCCACTTTACCATTTACGGGCACGAGCCGGGCCAGTATCCGGTCGTCCCGGATTTCGATGGCGCAGGCGATATAAAAATTTCCCTTTCCAACCTCCAGTCCGGTATCGAGCAATGTCTTTTCGCCGCTGCCAAGGAGAGCAGCCGCTACGCGATTAACGGCGTGCTGTGGGAGATTAAGGACAAGAAATTGATGCTGGTTGCCACCGACGGCAGAAGGCTGGCACGCTGCAGAGTTAGCTTGGCTGCGGCGCCGAAGAGCGAGGTGCCGGCCAATATTCTCGTGCCGAGCAAGGCGATGGGCCTGCTGGATAAAATCGGCGCCGGTGAAAAAGATGCCGTCGCTGTAAAGCTCGTCGACAACCAGATTTTGATAAGCTGTGCGAACGTGGTGATAAGCTCGAACCTTGTCGAGGGCAACTTCCCGAAATACGAGGACATAATCCCGACCGATTACGACAAGAAACTCTCGCTATCGACCGAGGCGGTGCTAAGCGCAGTTCGCCGGGCATCGCTGCTGACGAGCGAGGAATCGAGGGGGATTAAACTGTCGCTTCAAAAGGGGAAGATGGTATTTTCCGGCAGGGCACCGGAGACCGGAGATGCCCAGGTCGATATGCCCGTCGATTACAAGGGCGAGCCGATTGAGATCGGCTTTAGTCCGCAGTTTTTAATCGACGTTCTGAGGGTAATTAAAACGCCGGAATTTGATTTCGAACTGGGCCAGTCGGACAGGCCGGGACTCATTAAAAGCGGGACGAATTTTCTTTACGTCCTGATGCCGATTAACCTGGGGTAAGTAATTGCGTTATGGATGAGGACGAACGATTATTGAATGCCACCCGGTGGCGAAGGTCATGGAAAACATACAACGTCGCCAACCTGGGTCAGGTTGCCCGGCAGCTTATGGATAAGCGGATTTCGCCGCAGCAAACCCGATTCAGCCGGGTCGCCGAGGCCTGGAGCAGGCTGCTTCCGGCAGGACTTTGCGGGCATTGTGAAATTGCAGATATTTCCGGCGGCCAGTTGGAAGTGCAGGTGGATTCGCCGTCTTATAAATACGAGCTGCAATTATGCAGTTCGGAGCTTCTCGAAGAGCTGCAGCGGCAATGTCCGTCAGTCAGGCTCACGAAGATCAAGCTCATTGTCGCCTGAAGCATTACTTTTCAGTAGGAATATCAGGAGCGAGAACCTCAAGAACTTCAACAGTTTATCAGTGAATAAAGACGATATATAAGAGAGGTAAAGAATTAGTATGAAGGACCATAAATATGACGCAAGTAACATAAAAATCCTCGGGGGCCTGGAGGCGGTGCGCAAGCGGCCGGATATGTATATCGGCGACCGCAGCAGCGCAGGGCTGCATCATCTGGTCTATGAAGTTTTGGACAATTCCATTGACGAGGCCCTGGCGGGCGCTTGTGATAATATCAGCGTGCATATCCACCCGGACGGCAGCTGCACCGTCGAGGACAACGGCCGGGGCATCCCGGTCGAGACGCATAAAGAAGCGAAGGTTAGTGCTTTGGAAGTCGTGCTCACAAAGCTGCACGCAGGCGGCAAGTTCGACAGCGACAGTTACAAGGTGGCCGGCGGCCTGCACGGCGTCGGCGTCAGCGTCGTTAACGCCCTGAGCGAATGGCTCGAAGCCGACGTGTATCGCGACGGAAAGCAATATCATTTCGAGTGCGCAAGAGGAGTCGCCAAGGGCGTTATTAAAGAAATAGGCGAGACCTCCAAACGCGGCACAAAAATAACTTTCAAGCCTGATGAGGAGATATTCGGCGATACTGAATTTGCGTACGATACGCTGCTCAAAAGAATCCGGGAATTGGCGTATCTTAACGGCGGGCTGAAGATTTCATTCAAAGACGACAGAAACAATAAAAAAGAAATGTTCGAATTCGCCGACGGGATTAAGGCATTTGTCAAACATCTCAACGAAGGCAAAGAAACACTTCATAAAGATGTTATCTATTTGGCGAGGGAAGATACTGAGTCCATGCTGAGCTGCGAAGTGGCGATGCAATACAACGACGGTTACACCGAAAACGTGCTGGTCTTTGCCAACAACATCCGCAATATCGACGGCGGCACGCACCTTTCGGGCTTTCGGACTGCGATGACGCGAACGATGAATTATTACGCGAGGAACAATAACCTGCTGAAGAACGGCCAGGGAACGACCGGCGAAGATTTGCGTGAGGGCTTAACGGCGGTAGTAGCGGTAAAACTTGCCAATCCGCACTTCGAGGCCCAGACGAAAGTCAGGCTTACCAATCCGGAAGTTGGCAGTTTTGTTGAGACCACCGTTAACGAACAGTTAGGTCTCTATCTGGAAGAGCACCCGCCGGAGGCGAAACGGATTTTGAACAAGGCTATCCAGGCCGCAGCGGCAAGAGAAGCGGCAAGAAAGGCCCGCGAGCTGACTAGAAGAAAAGGTGCACTTAGCACTGCCAACCTGCCCGGCAAGCTTTGGGACTGCGCGAGCAAGGAAAAGACGACCACCGAAGTCTTTATCGTAGAAGGTGATTCGGCCGGCGGCTCGGCAAAGGCCGGACGCGACAGAAACATCCAGGCAATCCTGCCGCTAAAGGGAAAAATCCTCAACGTGGAAAAGGCGCGACTGGAAAAGATGCTGGCGCACGATGAAATTCGTACCATTATCAGCGCGCTGGGGACCGGCATCGGCACCGATGAGTTCGATTTGGGCAAGTGCAGATACGGCAAAATAATATTGATGACGGACGCCGACATCGACGGCGCCCATATCCGAACGCTGCTGCTGACCTTTTTCTTCAGGCAGATGCAGCAACTGTTTCTGGAGAACATGATTTATATCGCCCAGCCGCCGCTGTACGAAGTTAAGGTCAAGGGCAAAAAGAAATCCGAGTATATTCTCAGCGAGAATCAGATGCGCAAGCAGATGATTACCCGCGGCCTGGAGGGTACAGAGCTTCTCATCAGGAACGGTAATAACAAAGAAGCTAAGAAAACCAGGTCCGGGCCGGAGAGCAAAGACAAAAGCAACGATTTTTACGTCTCCGGCAAAGAATTAACAAAGCTTGTAAAGATTCTGGCAGAGGCCGAACGAATAATAACGGTCTTGAACAGGCGGGGCATTAACTTTATCGACTTCGTCAATTCCTATTACAACCCGGATAAAGGTGGACTGCCGGCGTTTCGACTTTGTGCCGAAGACCAGGAAGAGATTTACTACGAAAGAGAACAGTACGAAAAAAGAGTAAATGAGCTGAAAGAGCGTACTAAGGGCGAGGAGGAAGAAACGGTCGTTGCCGAAGAGCTTCACGAAGTGGACCGAATCAATGAGATAAACGAACAGCTCAAGGAGACGTTAGGTCTGGATTTGAAAGATTTTCTTCTGAAGCCTGCCAAAGCCGTTTCCGGCGAGTCTTTGCAGACCAAGTTCCAGCTTGTAAACGGTGAAGACAAATACGACATTGCCTCGCTGGGTGATATTTGTGCCGGAATAAGACAAATAGGCGGCAAAGGCATCGAGATAAAACGCTTCAAAGGTCTGGGCGAGATGAACGCCGATCAGTTGTGGGAGACAACGATGAATCCCCAAACGCGGACCCTGTTGAGCGTAAGAATCGATGATGCAGGCGAGGCCGACCGGCTCTTTAGTATATTGATGGGCGGCGATGTAGAAAAACGCCGGCACTTCATCCAGGACCACGCCCTCGAAGTCCAGAACCTCGACATTTAATGATGATTATCGATCCCCCGGCTTCGCCCGGGTCAAGCTTATGATTCGCGATTTGAAGTCGGCAATCGCCAGGTCGAAAATCGACAATAACTTGTCAGCTCTTATTTATTCAGTGCCTCTTGGTCCGTACAGCCTTATATCATCAATATATATCTTGCCGGAACCGCCGGGCTGCGGATTGTTCCTGTCACCTATACCGATCGAAATATTATCCACATCAGCGAGGTTCGTACCCTGACTGCTAAAATTC
>JAFGPJ010000213.1 GCA_016936275.1 Sedimentisphaerales bacterium | reverse complement strand
TTCCCATTCCGAACACAGAAGCTAAGCTCGTGCGGCCGATGGTAGTCCTTACGGGCGAGAGTAGGTCATCGCCAGGATTATAAAGGCTGGTTCCTAAAAAGAACCGGCCTTTTCCTTTGCGCATCATCTACAACTTTACTCAATTTTTATTAAAGTGGCACCAAGATTCAGCCGAAGAAATTTTGTGCGATAGACCTACAGGAAGAAACAATAAATTGGGGGCCAATGCTCCATTTGACACAAGGGAAGGAGCAATGTCAATGAAAGCGAAAGATTGTTTTATTAATAAGGTTCTTAACAAGTTTTCTGCTCAAATAACGAATCGAGAAGTTCTCGAAAAAATTGCTGATGACATAACAGATCGAGTATTTTTAATGATTGAGGCTGATAAAGAAATTAAAAAAGAATATGACGATTTAGTGAATAGCGGAACAAATAAGCATGGATTAAATAGTATCCTTGGCAAGAAGATTCCGGCCAAGTTTAACCTTAAGAACAAAGGCAGGTACAACCATCCCAAAAGCAAGCTAATCAAATCTTACGAACGCCACAATGTGTAATAGCCCCTAAATACACTCAAGTTCATTTTCCAGAAACTGAAAGAAAAATTAAGGAAATGAAATCACAAATCCGCCAAATAGAATCAGAAAAAAGAAAGTAATGGAAAGTAAAATGGAAAAGATATTGTTAACAATTCTATTGGTATTGATAGTTAGTGGAAGTGGATGTGCAAAATCTGGAACTTCTACTTCAACAAAAATTATGAACGCAGAGGAAATGCAACAATGTGTGCAAAACAGGATAAAAAACGACGAAACAGAAGAAATTAATAAAGAATGGGAAGATGCAAGGGAACAATTACGAAAACAATTAAAGATAGATCACGAATATCTAAAAACAGAAGAAAGAGAGCAAGTTGAAACACAGCTTTCAGAATCAAAACAGCAAGACAGAGAATCGCAGATACATCAATTTGAACCTATACCAATCTTTACATATCTACGAAAGTGGAGGCCCAATAATATTCAAAACGGATATGGGGCTGATATTCTTCTAAATGGAGAATTATCTGAACAAGAGCTTGTGAGTTTTGTAAAGCGTCTTGCTGGTTCTCATGATCCAGTAATTATCCGTATCTTTACATCACGCATTGCCTATGCTCAGGAACAAAACAATAACTATGGGCCAGAATATGATCGTGAATCGTGATCCCTAAGTTGGCTATCAAAATTGATTGACATGAATCGCAATTGGTGTAAAACTCCGGTTTCTGCACTTCATTTTGTTTGACACGTTATTATATATGATTTAGACTCCTGAATATGAGTAAACTTTCGCACTTTTTTTAATTATTTAGGCTGCTGGAGCCAGCGCCTCCAGCAAAAACTGGAATTTTTTATCATGTACGGCGGAAATACCGAACATATATTTTATTCTCTCACGCCAAAGTTCTCGCCGGAGGCAATTCATCGCATCGGCAAAGCTCGGAGACGACTTCTGACGGTACCAGGGTTGAACGATGAAATATCTTCGTCTGGATTTTTGCTTGAGATACCAGAGCCAAACCATCGAGTACAACCAAAGGCTCAGTCCGGCAGCACGCTCCGGGCCTTTGGCTTTGTGGGTTTGCGGTTGCTGAGCACCCAAAAGCTGTTTGGTGTTTTTGAATGTATCTTCTATAGCCCAGCGGTCTGCGTAGCAGGCCAATACCTCGGCAGCGTCCATCGTCACATCGGTGGTGAAAAAGAAGTCGTCTTTTTCCTTGCCACTGGGGTCTCGACTGATAACCAGCAGGATCGGCTTGCGACTGACCGCGTACCAGAGAACCACACGAGTATAAACCAGGCGTTTGACGGTTTCGCCTCGCCGACGAAATGTAACCGTCTGCCAATTTTGAATATGGGCCGTCATCTTTTCCAATTTGGCCAGTTTCTTTCCCCTTTTCCGGGGACGACCACGACGTTTCTTTCTTCTCTTGGGCGGCAGATCGTACAGATTTGCATTTCGTTTGATTCGGGAGATTATCGTAACGCCCCGGCTTTCTTTTCCCGCCAGAGTGGCGTAAAACCCGTCTGCGACCACCCGAAATGGCCTTTCGCCCAACCATTGACGAACTTCGTTGATCATCTGCGCAGCCAATTCTATCAAGGTAGGACCCTTCTTTCGGTGCAATCGCATGTTGATGGGCAAACCCAGCGGTTCGCCGCCCCAGGGCGGCTGGATTTGCAAGGTCAATACGACCAAATTCAGACCCCAGGCATAGACGATGTTTTTGTGAGTCGAGCGGACGGCATCTCGCCACCATCCGGCCCCATCGACTTTTCTGCCTCTGCGATGAAACAGTGTGTCGTCCAAAGCAAGTGTGATGATTCCGTTTCGACAGAATGCTTGAACCAGTATTTTTGCCAGCAATTTCCACAACTCTGTCATACTCCATCGGGCGTCGGGAAAGAAGCGATGATATGCATCGTGAGCACGTTTGGTCCAGGGATCGGCATAGGACAGGATGCCAGTTACGGTTCTGCGAGTCGTGCACAAAATCCAGCCGATTATCAGTCGGGAAAAAATTTCTGCTCCTGGAGCGGTAAAAACAGGAAAAAACTGTTGAAGAAACTTTGTCCATGTCGAAGTAATAATGTCCATATCGACCTCCATGTCTTGGTTTTGAATCCAATAAAGACATCGGTTGGTCGATATGTTTTTGTTGATAAATCATTAAAATCAGTCGCCTAAAAAGTGCGAAACTTTACTATGACAAAGCAGGAAATAAAAAAGCGAATATTGATGGCAGTTAAAAACAACCCGAATTCTGCGGACATCAAATATGTGGCTCTTTTTGGTTCGTATGTTAACGGAACTCCGTCAGAAGAAAGTGATATCGATGTTTTAATAGATTTTTATCCACAGTCGATAGTCGGATTGTTCAAGTATATCGATATACAAGAGAGCTTATCCAAAGCTTTAGGGAAAAAAGTTGACTTAGTGACGCCACAGGCTATTAGCAAATATTTCAGGAATCAGGTTCTTCAGGAAGCTGAGGTCGTATATGAAGGATGATAAAACTTATTTGCTCCATATACTTGAGGCGATCGAGAAGATTGAGGAATATATTGTAACGGTTGACTTTGATGATTTTTCAGATAATAACATGATGATTGATGCGGTAGTAAGGGAGCTGGAAATCATAGGAGAAGCAGCCCGGAATTTGTCTGATAGATTCCAAGATAAGCATTTTGATATTCCCTGGTACAAAATCAAGGCAATGAGAAATGTATTAATTCACGAATATTTTGGTGTTAATCTAAAGGTGGTATGGGATACCTGTAAAAATGATATCCAGTCACTTAAAATCTTTATTGAAAAAGTGCTTAAAGATTAAGCCCGATCAGCTTGAAAGTATTTTTTCATGGACTTAATTCGATTTTTTTGTAATCCGATAACCAAACCAACCATTGAGCTATCCGGCCCAGAGGCACACCACACCTCGTCCGTCCGCAGATTGAGCAAAGGCGATAAGGTAGAATTATTCGATGGCGTCGGTACTGTGGCTGCCGCTACGATAACAGTATCATCCGGCAAACAAAAAGGTTACACTACTGGTTGATGAGATAAAAGTCATCCCCAGATCGTCCGGGTCACAGATAGTTATCGCCGTATCGATAGCAAAGGGCAGCCGCTTCGACTGGGTGATAGAAAAGTGCACTGAACTTGGTTTCGACAGGATTTCGCCGGTAATTGTCGAAAGAACCGTAAAACAACCGAAAAATCCCAATATCATGAACCGATGGCACAATTTGGTAATCGCCGCTGCCAAACAGTCCGGCAGGATATTCCTGCCGCAAATTGACAATCCCGCGTCCATGACTGAGATAGTAAAGGTCTTAAAAAAGGATTTTCCGCAAGGTCAGTTTCTATTGGGCAGCCCTTCGTCGGAGGTACCATTTTTGATAAATCAGCCGCCGGCCCGTAATGGTGTAATCGCTTTGGTCGGCCCGGAAGGGGGATTGACTGAGCAGGAGCAAATCTCCCTGAAAGATAACGGCGTTCAATCCGTACGATTCGCCGATGCCCTCCTGCGAATCGAAACCGCCGCCGTGGCGTTTGCTTCTATATTAGCGGCACAACAATTAAATTCACAAAACCTGCCTAATGCTCCCCAGACGTAACTTATAAATTCCCGAATAAAATCCTTCGCTCGTATGATACAATATCCTTATGCCCATGAATAAAAATCAAATTGGCACTTTTTTACCAGCAACCGCAGAGGAAATCCGTCAGCTCGGCTGGGACCAGGCCGATGTAATACTGATTACGGGCGATGCTTACGTTGACCATCCCTCGTTCGGCGTTGCTCTGATAGGGCGATGGCTCGAAAAACTGGGCTATCGCGTTGCGATTCTGGCCCAGCCCGACTGGCGAAGCGTCGAGCCGTTCCGCTCTCTCGGTCGGCCGCGGCTGTTCTTGGGAATAACCAGCGGCTGCATCGATTCGCGTCTGAACGACTACGCCTCGCTCGGCCACCGCCGCCGGCAGGACGTTTACAGCCCCGGCGGGGCGGTGGGACTGCGACCGGGCCGGTCGCTGCTGGTTTACTCTGCCAGGGCACGAGAAGCCTACCCGGATGTCCCGATTATCCTCGGCGGCTTAGAGGCCAGCCTGCGAAGGCTTGTACACTATGATTATATCGAGGACCGTCTGAAGCGTTCGGTGCTCATCGATGCGAAAGCGGATTTATTGATTCACGGCATGGCCGAAAAAGCCGTAGCCGAGGTTGCACGGAAACTCGATGCCGGTCGTAGTATCGATGAGTTGACTGATATTGCTGGCACAGTATTTGTGGTCAGCAGGGGGATTGCCGCTCCCGTCAATGCCGTGACGCTGCCTTCACTCGCCGAGCAGCAGTCAAACCCGTTGCTTGTTATGGAGTCGCATCAAAAATACCAGCTCAACGCCCATCCGGGAGGGTTGCCGGTGGTACAGGAGCAGAATCCCGGCACTATTGTCGTTATGCCGCTGGCCGAACCTTTAGCCGGCGACGAGCTGGATACCGTGTATGATCTGCCGTTTACGCGAAGCTGGCATCCGCGTTATGACGGTGACAATGGTGTGCCGGCGCTTACGCCGGTGCAGTTCTCTTTAACGACGCATCGAGGCTGTTTCGGTGGATGCTCATTTTGTTCGATTGGCTGTCACCAGGGAAAGCAGATCAGTTCGAGGTCGCTGGAATCGTTAATAAACGAGGCCGAGGTTATTCGGAATCACCCGCAGTTTCGCGGCACAATTGTGGATTTGGGCGGGCCGACGGCGAACATGTATCGCATGGAATGCTCTCGTGCTCAGAACTGCAAACGTCTCAGTTGCCTGTTACAGTCCCCCTGCAGGCACGCCAGGTTAGACCACGGACCGATACTCGAGATGATGGAGGCTTTCATTAGATGGAGGGAAAGTTTTCCGAAGCGAATCAACGTATTTGTAGCTTCCGGCATCCGGCATGATATCTCTCTGGAAAGTCCCGAATACCTCGACTTGCTCGTTCGATACTTTGTCGGGGGACATCTGAAGGTCGCTCCGGAGCATTACTGTCCCAGCGTGCTGAATCTTATGGGAAAGCCTCCATTCGAGGTATTCGAGCAATTCGAGCAGCGGTTTAACGAGGCACGCCGCCGGGCCGGCAAAGAAGTCTATCTTGTGCCTTACTTTATCAGTGCTCATCCCGGGTGTAGTCTACAAGATGCTTCTATGCTAACCGAGTATCTCGTATCGCGATCATGGCGGCCGCAGCAGGTGCAGGATTTTGTTCCGATACCACTGACGCTCTCGACAGCCATGTATGTCGCCGGAATAGACACTGTGAAAAAGCCAATTCATATCCCCCGGTCGAGAAGAGAAAAACGTCTTCAGGCCGCTCTTTTACAATACTACCAGCCGCACAATAAAAAGCTCATAAACCAGTTTCTGCAACAGAAGGGTTGTGCGGATTTGTTATCCAGGATTAACCGCTTGAGCAAGCCGAAGCGCCGACGCAAAAGCTGATCCTGCATACCGGCTGCAGAGCGAAAGCATTTCCAACAAAACCGTGATTCATAATCTGATCTCTGCACTATCATGCCATTTGTTAGGTTTATGAAAAGAAAACTCTGCCCCGAAGCGAGGAGTTCGAATATCAAGTAACAGTTACAGCCTATGTAGCCAAAGGCCTGCTCACAGTTATGTTTCGCTTTGCTAACGAACAATTACATATCTATATAAAGCAAAAGAACTTGCACCAAAGCTATGGTATTGCCACTATTAAATAGGGAACATAGACTAAATTTTCTAAAAGAATTTTATTGGTATTATGAACAATTAATCATATAATGAATTTAGATTCACCTAACGAACAACCAGTCAATGGAAATTAGGAAGTATAAAATGGGCAAGACAACATTAACCCGGAAAGAAAGAGAAAAGCTCAGGCATAAAAAGGAGATATTATCGGCGGCCCTGAAGCTTTTTTCGGAGCGGGGTTTCCACAACGTCTCGATGCAGCAAATCGCTGAGGCGTCGGAATTTGCCGTCGGCTCACTTTACAACTTCTTCGCAAGCAAGGAAGCACTGTTTGAGGAACTGGCGAACAACTGTGGAGAGGAAATCACGAGTACACTTATTATTATTCTTGACGGCCCCGGAACGGAACTGGAGCGTCTGACTAATTTTATTCGTTATGCGCCCGTATTACTAGAAGAGCACGCCGCATTCATGAGGCTGTATGTTTCAGAACTGGGGACGCGCGGCGTGAAGCTTTCTAAAAGACAGGAAAAGGAGGATTTAGTTGCAGCGGTGAATACCAGATTGGAGCAACTCCTGGCAAACGGAATACGCAAGGGAGTCTTTCGTTGTGTGGATCCGGCCATCACGACAAAGGCCATCAATTCGACTTTGGAGACGCTGGCCTTCGAAAACGCCGGGCATTTCGATAAGGTAGCTGTTACGGAGATGTTCGAAAAGGTCGAGCGACTCTTCATAGATGGACTTTTAGTACCTGAGGGGCAGGATAATGAATAACAGGGTGAGCATCAGTATCTGTGCTGTAGCGGCGGCCGTAGTGGTATTGTCAGGATGCAGCAGCTTCGACGGACAGCAGGTACGACGGGAGCACGCCGAAAGCTATCGTCAATATCTCGACCAAAAGGCCGAGGAAATGCTACCGGTCGATAAACCGTTAACGTTGAAAGATTGTCTTAGAATCGCCCTTAAGAACAATCTGGATATCCGCGTTGCCGAGGTGCAACAGCGGGTAGCGGAGCTGAGTCGGAAAGCATCTTTTTCGCAGTTTCTCCCCCGGGTTAATTTTAATTACGGATATACCCGCTGGGACCCTCAGCCTGAAGTAGTCATGAGCGGGACCTCGCGGCCGATGCACGATGAACGCATTCGTGAGATGACATGGGATATCCAAATGTCGATTTTCAATCCGTCCACCTGGTTCATGTACGGTTTGCACGAGCGCGGCGAGGAAATCGCCGAACTTGCGGCAGATTATACACGACAGATGATTGTAATACAGGTTACCACTTATTACTACTACTGCCTGGGTCTTGAGGAAATCGAGAAAGTGCTGGACAGCCGAATCCGGGCGGCTGAGAAGCTGGCCGAACAGTTACAGCATTTCCAGACCGAAGGATTAGTTTTCCCCTGGCAGAGCGATCAAGCTCGAACCAATCTGGAATCACAAAGATTGCAGAAACAACGCGTGCGTCATCTCTTGGAAGAGACCAAGGGACAACTGCTTATAGCTATGGGCCTGTCACCGCTGGACTCACTGCAATTGGATGCGGCCGAGCCCGTGATCTTGCTGGAGGGAAGTCTGGAGGATTTTATCACAAAAGCCCTGTTGAATCATCCACGCCTTCGCGTCTCCGACCGTCAAGTTGCGATTGAAGAAGAGAAGGTTAAGCTCGCCCTGTCCAGCTTTTTGCCGTCCCTGACGGGTTTTGCCGACCGGGTCAACACGACCGACGCCTTTCAAAGATACTCCAGCTACTGGATTATGGGTCTGTCCGGTGTGCTGACGGTATTCAACGGCTTTGAAAACATACACGAATACGATGCAGCCAAGGAAAATGTCAAGAAGGCGACGCTGGAGCGGGAACAGGCCACGTTGATTTTAATGCTCGAAGTCTTCCGTGCGTATCAGAACCTTCAATTGGCTCAAACTGCCGCTGGCGTAGCCGTAAATAACTATAATGCGGCCCGCGGTCATTATGACCAGGTTTATCAGCAATGGCAGGAAGGTCTGGTAGACGTATCCGACTTGTTGTCGGTCGTTGCCGAGAGGGACCTGGCCCAGATGGTGATTATCAATTCACAATTCCAGGTACAGGTGTCTATTGCAACGCTTTTAAATACTATTGGACAAACAGAAACTCAATATGAAGAGGCACAGCATGACGGCCAATCCTAAAAAAGATGGAAAACAGACAAAAGCGCGGCGTACAGTCGGTTTCACCATTATCTTTGTGATAATCGCCGTGATTGGGGCAGGGGGTTATTTCCTGAGCAAGCGCACCCGGGCCGGGCAGCCTGCATCGCCCGAGCAAGCAGAACAGCAGCGCATTCCGGTGGTTACGACACAGGCGGCAATTCGTGACTTTCAGCGAATTCTTGCCGTGCAGGGTAACGTGGAAGCCAAAAACTCTGCATTTGTTTCGTCGAGAATACCCGGGACTCTTGAATATATTTTTGTGGATGAGGGTGACACAGTCGTGGCTAACAAAACCCGGCTTTTCCAAACGGACGACGCCAATCTAAAAGAGAACCTTGAAATCGGGCGTCATAACCTCACGGTCGCCCAAAGTTCTAAAAATAAGTCTATGGCGAATATCGAGAAGACGAGGGCCGACCTCCACAAGGCGAAACTTGATTACGAACGCTTTAAGCGTTTGCTCAAAAAAGAGGCGGTGACGGCGGATATGTTCGAGCAGCAGGAATCGCGGTACCTGCAACTGCAGGCAGTCGAGAAGCTCAATATTGCAGAGTTGAATCTGGCTGCTGCGCAGCAGGAACAAGCCCAGGCAAGTTTGGCCATTGCCGAAAAGAACCTGGCCGATGCTACAATCTACGCGCCTATCAGCGGCAAAGTGAGCTCACGTATGCTGGAGCCGGGGGAAATGGGTAGTCCCGGCGTGCCCGTCCTTAGCATTGACGATACGACTGTCATCGAAATTGCGGCATTCCTGCCGGCACAATACTATGCCGACATCATTTCGGGGCAGACCTCTATGAAAATTCAGGTAGCCGGCATCGACATTGGTCAGCACGCTATTACATACAAGAGTCCGACGATCCATCCGATGCTGCGGACGTTCGAGATCAAGTGCCTGCTGACAAATCCACCGGAAGCGGTCGCTCCGGGTGCTATGGCACAGATAAACGTCATTCTGGAAAGCCGTAAAGGTATCGGTGTCCCTTCTGCTGCGATTCAGCAGCGAGGCGGCAACAATGTTGTTTTCACCGTCAAAGACAATATCTCACATCAGGTGACGGTACAGCCGGGTATCGAGATGGAAGGCTGGATAGAGATTCGCAAAGGTCAGATCAGCGAGAACACCCCAGTCGTGACAATGGGTCAGTACATGATTGAAGATGGGACACAGGTCACTGTGCAGAAGGAGGGCGAGTAATGTTTTTATCTGATGCCTCGATCAAGAGGCCGATTGCGATGAGCTGCCTGATTATCGGCCTGACCCTGCTCGGGATTAACTCATACCGGAAAATGGGCCTTGAATTGATGCCGAGGATGGATGTGCCGTATATTACAGTTACGACGATATATCCCGGTGCCACGCCTGAGCAGATTGAAACGGACGTAGCCAAGCGAATAGAAGACCAGGTCGTAACTATTGATGGGCTCAAACACGTCAGCTCCGCCTGTATGGAAAATGTCTGCCAGACGCTTCTGGAATTTAATCTCGGTGTGGACGTGGATATTGCCGCCACTGATGTCCGGGAGAAGCTCGATTTAATCAAAGCCGATTTCCCACAAGACGTGGAAGATCCGAAGATCCTAAAATTCGATATTAACGCCAAGGCGGTTATAAATCTTGCCTTGACGGGCGAAGTCCCTTTGGACGAGCTGTACGATTTTGCTGATAATACACTGCGTGACCGCATCACTGTCCTGTCCGGCGTCGCCGACGTCGAGCTGATAGGCGGAGCGGAGCGTGAAGTTCACGTATCGCTTGACCGCGACGAGCTCGCAGCTAAGGGACTGTCAAGCTCGGACGTCGTGCGGGTCATTCAAAATGCCGTTCGTACAATACCATCGGGCCGCATACAGGAATCAGGACGGGAGTATTCCGTAAAATTTGATGCTGAATACAAAAATGTTGCTGATATAGGCGGACTCGAAGTTGCCAACGAAAACGGCCAGCGATGTTACATACGTGACATCGGCCGGGTTATAATGACCACGGAAGAGCTGCGGCAGAAAGCTCACATCGACGGCAGACCCTGCATATATATTAAAGTTAAAAAAAAGGCCGAAGCAAACGCTGTGCGTGTGGTCAAACGTGTCAGGTCGGCTATGGATAAGCTTCAGCAGGGCCTTCCGGGCGGGATGGAGCTGGTGTGGATCAGTGACGACGGCCGCTTTATCGAAGCCACCGTCAAAAGTGCCTGGATAAACGTCGGGCAG
>JAFGPJ010000212.1 GCA_016936275.1 Sedimentisphaerales bacterium | reverse complement strand
TTGCTCGATAACGATGGACAACGAGTTTGTCGTTCGTGACATCAAAGTCATCGAAGGGACGAACGGTTACTTCGTTGCTATGCCTTCGCGGAAGATGAGCGACCATTGCGAGAAGTGCGGAGGCAAAAACCATCTCCGGGCCAAATACTGCAATAATTGTGGAACGGCCCTTAAGGATAATCGTGCAAGAAAGAATTTTAAGGGGAGAATGAAATTGCACGCCGATATTGCTCATCCGATTAATTCTGAGTGCAGAAAAAGAATTCAGGGGAATGTTATCAAGGCTTTCAAAGAAGAAATGGAAAAATCAAAGCAGCCGGGTTATAAGCCGGTCGAAATAGATGAGCCGGATGATGATATTCCTGAAATAGTATCATAGCTAAAATAGTCCCGTTTTGTAGTGGATTACAGAATGGAAAACCAGAAGGCCAATGCAAAAACACCCGCTATCGATAGTTCTTTAAAACGTAAAGGTTCCTTAAATACCTGTCAGGTCTGGCTCATAATAAGCCGTAAAAGAATCTCCCTTCCTATGTCGTAAGGTGTTCAAGAACCTTCTCGAGAGCAACATCTAAACGCTCATCGAGATTATATTTACCTTCCGTAAGCTGCCGACGGACATCAAGAACTTTTTCCTTGCGAACTTCCGGCAGCGAAGCAATTTTTCTTAACACCTGACCGATAGGCGTGGTATTTATATTGTCAAGAATTTGCTCCATCATAATATCCTTATCGGGAGCAAGAACCTCCCCGGCCGGATCCATTTGGCAATTTTCTCTCTTAAATCGACTATTAAATTCAAATTCCGTCATTCAAGTACCTTGTATGATAAGCTTTAGAGCAGAAATGTCCGTTTTTCCGCCCAAAGCCAATAACCACTATATATTGTGTGTCCCCTAAATCCTTTTTAGGTTCAAAACAAACTACTAATATTGGTATCGACTACAATGCCCGGAAAACTTTAGAAAAGTTTGGTGCTTGCCCAATCTGTACAAAAACATAAATTTGCCGCGATTATTACGAAAAAAGCAGCATAATAATATTAAAAACCAATTTTTAAACAAACCTATCTTAACATGCATGCCGGATACGCCGGTTTGTCATGGAAGAATGGGCAATATACTATATATAGTGCTTCTAATCGGATTTGACGGTAGAAAATCCCGGAAAAATTTGGTGGAATTCCGTGTTTGTTGAGGATTATAAACAGTATTTGAAATTAGTCGGATTAATAGTAGTATTTTAATTCTATATCTACATCCCACATGTCATTGTCGGGGAGGTTTTGCTTTTTACTGAGTTTTAGTCGTTCACATTGCAGATTCGGCCAGCGAAGTTGCATCATTGAGAAGAATCTGGCGAATTTCCGGATATCTACATCCTTCAGGTCAACACTTGCACTTTGGCTTTTCTGCCCTCGAGTTGTCATTACCATAGCCGAACTAAGGTTATACTTACTCGGTGGTATGCGACAAAGGCTTGCAATCCTGTCAATAGCTTCACCGTATGTAAATTCAGCGGCAGTTTCGTTTGCATCAGCAAATTCAAGCCTGTCCGGCTCGAGAGTCAAAATCTCCATCATAGTTGGCTCGGCTAATTTATATTGTTCCATCTGCTCTTCAACATCCTTTTGGGCGTTAGGTAAATATATAGCCCAGACTAATAAGGGCCACAAACCGACAATAACAGGCACGGCTATATAATACAAAATCGGATTTTTATATATATTTCTCATAAAATCTTTCCCTTATGATGACTTAGGAGTAACCGTTATTCTAAAATTCTCACGGTTATCCTTTAATGAATATCCTTCCCGTATAATTTCGAGTTTGTTCTTTCTTACAGTATCGAAGAATTTTTGCCTGCTCTGACGATTGGAAGTATCACCCGTAATCATAATGTCCTTGGCTGTGATTGTTATCGTGTCTATATTCAGGTTAGTCTGTTCGGCACACTCGTTAAATGCCGTAAGCACTAATGTCAGATTTGACGATATTGGCTTTTCCTCCGGATTCAAACCCTTTTTTTCATTTTCGATGCGCTTCTGTTGCCTTTTGAGTTCACTGACGGCGTTTTTGATTTTCACGTCGGCCGACAACGGTTCCAGCATAACTTCTGCGTAGTCTTTGGCGAATTTGCTACGCAACCTGCCTCTGTCTTTGTTCACGCTGAATAACTGTGTCTGAAAATACAGCCCTACAGCAACTAAAAGAATCGTGACGGATATGGCTGCGGTTTTCAAAGTTGTTTGCAACCTGAGCTTCTTACCCTGGAATGGGCTAAAATCCTCCCTGAAATCGACGCTCCGCCCCTTTTCCGAGAGAGCCAGGGCCGCGCCAAAGGCTATTGCAAACTCAATGGGACCTGCGCAATCAGTTCCCGGTCGAAGCTCGGTTTCGATAATGCCGGGTAAATCAATCTCTTCGCTTTCAATACCCAGTCTGTCACTAAGCTGTGAAGTGTTTACTACGCCGGCGGAATCAAAAACTTTAAGGCTTTTAAGTACCCCGGTACTTTCGACCAGAGCTGTAGTGACAATTACTTCTCTTTGCAACAGTTTGGTCCTGTCCTGTTTTGCACCGACCAGGAATGTTCGAACGATCGATACTGTCCTGGATTCGTCATCTGTGGCCGCCGGAGGGACAATCAAATAGCCGTTCCGATGGGACAGCATCCCGTACAACGTCCCGGCCTGCCCCGATTTTTCTGAAGTAACTTGCCGACAGATAAATCTTAACAGGCAATTTACGTCCGGCTCTATGTTAACCGGGTCAAGATTGTACTGCTGCAAAGCAGCAAGAACCTCGGACAAGATTTGACGCTCTGAGGTAAAAACTGTCAGTTGTGAGCCGGTTTCATCGCTTGACGCTATTTCGAATGCTACCGCAACGTTGGTTATATCCGTAGCAAGGGCCTCTTCCGTGTCGAATCTTACGGTCGCAGCTATCTGTTTCGGGTCCTTAAATTCGCTGTGCACACTATGCTGCATAAACATTGAGCAATCCAACGCAACAGTAATTTCGGAAAATTTCAAATTTCTTTCGGCACAGCCCTGAGCGATAAGACCCGCCAGGGCCTGCATATCCTGCTGCTCCTGTTCTTCAATGGAGACGCTGAAACATTTCACGCCGCTGCTTCCTTTTTTTTGCGGACCAAGGCAGACGACCGTCGCAGTTTTCCTGCTGATGTATATTCCCAAGTAATTTTGATGTTCCACGATTAGCAAACTCCTAAATAGTCATCGGTATTCAACCGTTGATTACAGCGATTCTCGTAACTTTCTCGCCCTCTTTTGTTATTGCTATCACGGACGAAGCGCTGGCGACTCCGCTCGTCGAGGTTATTTTAATCGTGAAAAGATTGCTTTCCGTCGTAATATATTCTTCACATGTTCCGATGGATTCGGAATAACGAGACGACAGCTTGTTCTTCAGGTCTTCTATGTTTTCAAAAGGCTCTTGCTGTCTCTGTTTGATGATCTCTTCGGCTATTTCGACCTGATTGCCGCCGAAAATAAAGGCTGCTTCCAATACGGGCCGGGGGGCTGTATTGATATTGACCTGCCGCGTGCCCCACAGTCCGATGTATTTCAATGGATATTCTTTTCTGTCTCCAACCACTATTGTCGGCTGCTCAAGAGATTCGGTGTCGATCAGCGAACTGTGAAACATTTTCGCGAAATGAGTGGTCTGGTCGGAGATTTGTTTCGTGACAGGTACGGTCGTTCTGGTTATTCGTGGTCTCTGTATTGTCCTTGAAGTTCCGCTTCTGCTTGCAGTTCTTGTCGTCGTAGGTATAGGTGTTCTACTCGTTTTAGTTATCGGTTTAAAAGTAAGTGCGAAAGGTTTCACCTCGCCTATTTGTTTTAATTCTTTTCTTAGTGAATCGATCTGCATAAGATCCATGCCCACCATTTCGCAGAAAGTAACAAATCCCGCTTCGTTTTCACGCTCTAATTCCGGATTGTTCATCAGCGCCCAGCCGAGAGGGTATTTTGCATTTTCATCTTCAACTTCAATTCGAATTTTGGCTGAGCCGATCTCAAACTCTGTCGGCTCGGTCACATACGGCCAGGGCGGGCCATAGGGGCCTCGAATCACTATAGAATCAAATCCGTACAACTCGTCCATACCGCTTTTATTGCGATCTGTACTGTTTGCGTTTTTAATACCACTCTTATCGTCAAAATTCTTGCTGCTGTTGAGTTTACGGGACTGAAATTCCATGTCCCACTGTGCCAAAAGCTCCTGAATTCCCACCTCGTCAAGAGCAAATAAATCGGAGAAATCCGGCTCGTTCGGGCGGCTTACCAGTTCCGGCTCAAGATCTTCCATGGTGGCAAGGGCATATTTCACCGCCGAATCGCAGCCGTAGCGGGCGTTGCTGTAGTCGATAATATACTGGTCACGGTGACGCTGGCTCGCAATGCGGTCGCTGAAAGTGTATCCCAGCGTAGCAAGCACAACCAACAGCACCAACGTCACCAATAATACAACGCCGGGCCGGTTTCGAGAAATGTCCAGGTTATCTTGAGCTTTATTCATTATTTAACCTTTTCGGCCTTCCCGGGGCTTTTCAGCGGTGGTTTTTCGTTGCCGGGCAAATCCGTATTATCTTGTTCTTGCCCTTGCTCTTGCACTTCATCACCACCACCCTCTGCTGTTGAAATATCGAACCTGATTTTTCTGGTCCTGTCGATAGCAATGGTTCTTGTGATTTTTTCCTCGTCCGGAACGTCGAAAGTGCCATTCGCTTTTTTATAGGGCTCAGCAAACGAGATTGTTACTACAATTCCGCGAGGCGGAGCCCCGTTCCATTTTTCTATAGGATCCTTACCGGCCATCGCTTTGATCTTGAAGAAAGTAATGCCGCTGCAAATAGGCGCAAAAGCTTCTCTTTCAAAGTCCTCTTTGTTCTTCTCAAGCACTTTGTCTTCCTTGTTGAGTCCGCTGGCACTGCGGTATAAAGTCAGGCTGTAAGAAGCGCCCTTGAAGTCATAACTGCTTTGCCAAATTATTTCTTTAAATATCTGCTCTTTATCTTTACTGTCCTCTATGGTCCGGGTAATCGTCAGTCTTGCGGCCGGCAGCAGCGTCCCGGAGGCGACGTTCTCGAATTTATTGTCAATGGTAATTCTCGCGTCCGAGCTTGAAGAGATGACATTGTCAAGATCTTCGGCAATGCGCTGTAAAACTTCGCCGGGCAGCCGGGAGCCGTCAAGACGACGTGTCACCGCGGCGACCGATTTCTCGGCGCGATGATAAATGCCAAGCACTGCAACCATAACCATAGCTCCGATGGCCAGTGCGGCGAGAACTTCAGCCAGAGAAAAGCCCCGCGGCACTTTGTTTGTGCCGGAAGTTTTTTTCATTTTGTGGCTCGTTGTTAATTTCATCGTAACCGGTATTCCTATCGCCGCTGGTTCTGCATTAATTCCCAAACTTCGGAGAAATCCATTTGTTCGAGCTCTCTGTACGTCAGGCCCGTCTTCGGATCTATTTCATCCTTCCCTGCATCGTCCGCCGATCCATCAGGCGACTGGCTTCTTTTGTTCTTCAGGTCAGCTAAAGATTTTGCCTGCTGGCTCTTTTCTTCTTCGCTCGGATTGCCGTTACTGCTCATATAGAGATCGAGATTATCCTTGATAAAAGAGCCGTCCTCGGTTGTCAGCAACCCGTTCTGAAGCCACTGCTCTATTGTCTCAACATTGACGCCGGCATAATCGGCGGCGTCTTCCAGCGTCTCGATTAGCTCGGCAGCCAGATCTTTCAACTCTTCCTCATCGCGCTGCTCAATCTGGAGCAGTTGTGCTTTTGTCAAATCGGTCAGCCAGTGCGTCAGCTCGATGGTTTGCTCATGCTCGTCCGAATCGGTGTACTGGGCCGAGCAAACACCTCTTATCCACATCCGTGCCGTGATCGGCTCATAGAATGTCTCGATTACGGTTTGCCATCCAATCTCAGGATACTTCTCGCTTTGACCATATTCGATGCTCTCCTTCACAGAGGCCGAAGCAAGAAGCTTTTCCATATTCTCCCGGGCGACTTCGAATGCCCGCGTTCGCATCGCCGATTCCGCCGCCGAGGCCACGCAGCGTTCTATTACAACCAGCACGCTTGAGCAGGTAAGCGCAAGAATCGCCACAGCCATTAAGACCTCCACCAGGCTGAAAGCGTTTTTTCTTATAGTAGCTGTTTTAGAACGGCAGATCATTTTTAGATTTCGGCTCCAAAAGCTCTATATTACCTTCTTCTAATACGACGATTCGATTGATGCGGTTTACGACAATCGTATATGGCTGGTCCTTTTCATCGAGCAGGATGATTTTCCCGCCGTTTTGCCAGCCGGAAGGTCCTACTCTAAACCATGCCCTTGTATTTGTGTCAATCCCATCGTCAAACCAGACATAAACGAGCCGGCAGTTTTCAGTGAGATTATTCTGGACAATAACCTCTCCAGGTGTTTCATCCGGCCTGTCTACGTTTATTTCAGAGCCGGTAATTTGCTTAAGCTCATACGCCTGCTCTGAAATGTCGATCATTATTTCATATCTTCGGCCGGTCTCGGCTGCGGCGCTGGCGGCCATCTGCATTGTCGAGACAAGCTCCTGTGTTTGTGCTCTGAACGTACTTTTTCTCAGCAGCCCGAAAAGATGTATTTGGGCCATAAGCACAAACAGCGATACGATAGCGAGCACGACCAGCAATTCGGCCATCGTAAAGCCGAGTTTTCGATTCTTGAAATTCGACTTTCGATGCTCGTCTTTTATCTTTCGAGTATCGAGCATCCGGTATCGAACATCTGGCTTAGGTTGCATCTGTGCTGAGCAAATCATCCTCAGTGCCCTCTTCTCCGTCGGGACCGAAACTCCTGATTACAAATTGTTTGCCGCTCTCCGGATAAAGCTCATACTTAAATTCGTTTCCCCAGCCGTCGGGGGGCACTTCTGTCGTTTCCAGGTAACCACCCGGCTCCCACTTCATTACATCGGTCGGTTGTTCAATCAGTTCCAGCAGTCCTAATTCTTCGGTTGGGAATCGGCCCGTATCCATCTTGAATTGATTGACGGCAGAGTGGAGAATCTTCAGGTTGGCCTTCGTAGTCGTCACACGGGCATCATCAATTTTTGTTGCGACTTTTGTGACAACCAGAGTGGCAAGCAAGCCGAGGATAATCAGTATTGCCATTAACTCGACCATCGTAAAACCGTATCTAACGTACCTTTTTCTATGTTTCCTTGTCATAATAATCTCCTGGTGGATTCGTTAAAAATTAACATCCGAGACTTCCAGAATAGGCAGAATCGTCGCATAAGCTATAACACCAACTATAGCAGCCATAATAATTATAATAAGCGGTTCAACCGCGGCACTTAATCTTTCGATAACTATATCGCTCGAAGATTCGAGATTGTCGCTGATACTTTTGAGCATAGTTTCAAGCTCACCGCTTTTTTCCCCGACAGCGACCATGTGGGCGATAGCAGGATCGATAACACCGCTGTCCCGAAGCGGAGTGGCGATATCGGCCCCGGCGAGAATCCTCTCGCGCGCCTGCTGGATTGCCCTTTTCATAAGAGTGTTGCCGGTAACTTCGGTAACAACCCGAAGAGATTCGGCCATTGCGAGCCCGGAACCAAGTAAAGTCGAAAGAGTAGATGCGAAACGTGCCACGACACGCTGCTTTATGAGAGGGCCGAACATCGGCAGAGACAAAATGAGCTTGTCTCGCAGATAAGCACCTCGGTTGGTTCTCAAAAATCGTTTTAAGCCCCAAACCAGTCCTATTATTACAGCGATAACTAAAATCAGCCACCAACTGGTCAGCACATATCCGACATCCATCAAACGCTTGGTTATCCAGGGTAATTCCTTTCCTGTCCTTGCAATCTCATTGCCGATCTTTGGAATAACTGTTGTTGTTAGTACGATAATAGCCACAAAGCAAAAGATAACCAATACAACCGGATATACCATCGCGGTCTTTATTTTCGCTTCGACTCTCCGGCGTTTTTCCATGAATGTTGCAATCGTTAAAAGGCTCTGACCCAATATCCCGGTTACCTCACCCACACGAACCATGCTTACATATATAACGTCGAAATAATCGCTGTAATCTTTAAGGGCATCGGTAAACGACTCGCCGGTGACAACGCGGTCGCGAATGTCGCAAAGGGCGTTTCTAAATCGAACATCAGACGTTTGCAGCGTAAGGACCGAGAGGGCTTCGGTCAGTTTGATGCCGGACGTGAGCAGTGTGGCCAGTTGCTTGGTGAAGTCGATTATCTGGGTTTTATTTCTTCTGCGGAAAAAGGAAAAAATGGCAGTTTTATCTTCGACCTTCGAGCTTATTTCGGTTATAGACGAAGGGTGAATGCTCCGGATGCGGAGTTGTTTTCGCGCTGCATAGGGGCTTTCGGCGGTTATCGCCCCTTTGACTTTCTTGCCGTTGGCGGCTATCGCTATATAGTGGTATCTTGGCATCTTATTT
>JAFGPJ010000211.1 GCA_016936275.1 Sedimentisphaerales bacterium | reverse complement strand
CCGCTATTGCCTTGGCTTGCGACTCGTTAATATGATACTTTAACTCATAACGGCTCGAAAGCGTACGGTCGGCCATTTCGACTGGTTTTTTTGCCTTGACCGTCTTATTTTTTCCCTGTATAGAACTATGATTATCCGATGCAGTCTCTATCGTAATCTTCCTTCAAATTCTACGGCTTTCGCTATCACTCCATTTAGTATTAAAAAGTATAAACACTACCGGCTAAACCCAAAATTAATTACCAATGCCCATCCTATTATCGGACATGCCCTATGCCTTGGGACTTACGACACTATCTTTTAGTTCTGCTAATCCTGTTTTTACATCATTCCACGATAATATTAAAACGAATTACCTTATCTATTCTAACATATTTAGACTGGCTAAGTCAACACTATTTTAATCCTCTATTTATATCTTATTAATCCTCTATTTATATCTTAGCGATTTCAATTTGGCGGTTTTTACTTGACTATGCCCTGTTACTTCTATTAAATCCGTATCCGGGCCGATTTTCTTATCGAAAATATGCCCGCGATTAACCGGAAGTTGAATATCTGGGATTTTTTTGCTGCTTCCAGCTTGAATTTAGGCAGATTTGTTTCTGGCAAGAAAAAGCTGGGAGCAAGAATTTGATTTGGGATTGACAGGAAAAATACGTATGGCTGAGCAGATTGTAAAAGTTGGGCTCGTCGGATTTGGAACTATAGGCAGTGGCGTTGCAAAGATCATAACCGAAAATGCTGATTCAATAGCTGCCAAAACCGGTATTCGTTTGGATCTTGCTTGTGTTGTCGATATAGATGTCGAGTCTGACCGTTCAATAAAGCTGCCTGAAGGCGTCCTCACCGACGATCTGAGCAGATTATTAAACGATGACAGTATCATAGTAGGTGTTGAAACCATCGGGGGTACAGATATAGCCAGGAATATACAGCTCAAAATGCTTGAGGCAGGCAAAGACGTTGTAACTGCCAATAAAGCCCTTCTGGCTGAATACGGAAATGAACTTTACCGGGTCGCTCAACAAAATGGGCGCTGTATAGCTTTTGAAGCCAGTTGTGCAGGAGGAATTCCCATTATTTCAGCCATCCGTACAGGATTAGCAGCAAATGATATAACAGCGATGTACGGCATAGTAAACGGGACCTCTAATTATATCCTCTCGAACATGACCTCTAAAAATGAGGATTTTTCCGAGGCCTTAGCTCAAGCACAGGCAAAAGGCTATGCCGAAGCAGATCCGACGCTGGATATCAGCGGCGGCGATAGTGCCCATAAGCTGGTTATTTTAGGCTCGATTGCTTTCGGTTGCGATATCGCACTCGAAGATATCTACGTTGAGGGCATTGAGGGAATATCAAAAGACGATATACGATATGGCAGAGAAATGGATTATCGTCTTAAATTGCTGGCAATAGGACAAAAAGATGGGCAGGGCAGGATTTCGTTACGTGTACATCCTTCGTTTATTGCCGAAGATAATGCTCTGGCCCGTGTAGAAGGACCCTTCAATGCAGTTAGCATATTTGGCAATGCCGTCGGCCAGTTGACTTTTTACGGCCGTGGTGCTGGAATGATGCCGGCTGCGAGCGCGGTTGTCGCGGACATTATTGATGTTGCTCTGGGGAACTCCGCGACTACTTTTCGCCAATTGAATCTGCGGCCCAGAAACGAAACTGCTCCATTGATAGAGAATATAGATAATATCGTAAGCAGGTTTTACATTAGAATAATGTGCAAGGACCAGCCGGGTGTTATAGCTCAATGGAGCAAAGTGCTTGCCGACCATCAGATAAGCATTTCCGGTGCTATTCAGCACGAAGGAATGGGCCCGGATAATACGGTACCGGTAGTAATCGCAACACACCCGACAATGCAGAAAAACATTACAACTGCATTGGAAGACATGGAAAAACTTGACGTCATCGGCGGAAAGCCGATCTGTATAAGAATCGTAGACATTCCGGAGGACAAGGATTGACTACAAAATATGCCATAATTATTCCCGACGGTGCAGCGGATGAGCCGATCGATCAATTCGCCGGCCAAACAGTTCTTGAAGCTGCCGATACCCCCAATATGGACAAAATCAGCACATTAGGAAGACAGGGTCTCGTCCAGACGGTTCCTGACGGTATGGAAGCCGGCAGCGATGTGGCTCAAATGAGTTTGCTGGGCTATGATCCTTCCCGCTATTATTCCGGAAGGGCGCCGATCGAGGCGGTAGCACGTAACATCAAATTATCTTTGGAAGACTGGGTCTTCAGGTGCAACTTAGTGACGATTGCCGACGGTAAAATGGCAGACCATAGTGCCGGGCATATCTCTACAATAGAGGCCGGCAATTTAATAAAAGAGCTGGCTGAGAAGCTCGATAACAAGCAGATAACTTTCCACACAGGTGTTAGCTACAGACACTTATTACTTTTCAAAGGCATCGATTTCGACGTCCAGACATATCCTCCTCATGATTATATCGGCAAGGCAATAGAAAAGATTCTGCCTCGCGGCAAAGGTGCTGATCTTCTGATCGACCTGATGGCCCGCTCCCAGCAGCTTTTCGACAATCACGATATCAACAAGGTACGAAGAGACCTGGGGGAGAATCAGGTCAGCTCCATCTGGCTTTGGGGCCAGGGGAAAAAAGCCCAGCTCGAACGGTTCCAGAAGCGCTTTGGAATCAAGGGTGCGGCGATTACCGCCGTTGATCTTGTAAGAGGATTGGCAAAGCTGATAGGTTTCGATTTGATCAATGTTCCGGGCGCCACCGGTTTTGTCGATACGAACTATAAGGGCAAAGCTTCCGCCGCAATCGAGGCGCTTAATGAATACGACATTGTTTTTATTCATATCGAGGCGCCGGATGAGGCATCGCACAACGGTA
Organism: Sedimentisphaerales bacterium; assembly: GCA_016936275.1. GTDB lineage: Bacteria > Planctomycetota > Phycisphaerae > Sedimentisphaerales > Anaerobacaceae > JAFGPJ01. Next base: position 3,008 of record JAFGPJ010000211.1, on the reverse strand, counting down.
ACACCGAAATGAAGAAAAAGGCCATCGAGCAGATCGATAAGCATATCGTCGGGCCTGTACTTGAGGCCCTACAGAAATATGAAAGCTGGCGAATACTCGTCATGCCGGATCATCCCACCCCGGTTAGAACCTGTGCCCACTCACCCGAACCGGTGCCTTTTGCAATGGCAGGCGACAACGTCAGCGGCATCCTGCATACCACGTTCGGCGAGACGAATGCCGCTAAATCGGGTTTCAGAATAGACAATGGCTTTGAGCTGATGGAGTATTTCTTAAAAAGTTAAAGTCTATTGACCAACCAGGCCGAATCCATTAGACTGATATGAGCCTATTGACCAACCGAACCAAATCCATTAGACTTATATGAAAGGATACATTGTAACAGGTTAATTATGGAAATTATCGTACAGAAGTTTGGCGGCACATCTGTAGCTGATGCGGAAAAGATTCGCCAGGCCGCCAGACGGGTCATTAAAATAAAAGATAAAGGTTTTGGTGTGGTCGTGGTAGCATCGGCCCGCGGCAAGCAGACCGACCAGCTCGTAGCGGATGCTTTGGAGTTGAATCCGAATCCACCGAAACGTGAAATGGACCAACTGCTCAGTACCGGCGAGGTACAAACGGTCTCGCTCTTCGCCATGGCGCTGGATGCAATGGGCTATGACGCCATTAGTTATACAGGCAGCCAAATCAGAATGTTGACTGACAGCGTCTTCACAAAGGCACGGATTATCAGCATCGATGGCGAGCGAATTCATCAGCAGTTGGAACAGGGCAAGGTCGTAATTGTCGCAGGCTTTCAGGGCATCGACGAGCATGGAAATGTTACCACTCTCGGCCGGGGAGGCTCGGATACGACCGGAGTTGCCCTCGCCGCGGCCCTGGGAGCCAAACTTTGCGAAATTTATACCGATGTCGATGGCATCTATACCGCGGACCCGAGAATATACAAAGATGCCGTCATGATGAAGCAAATCAGCTACGACGAGATGCTCGAGATGGCCAGCCTCGGGGCCGGCGTTATGCATCCTCGGGCCATCGAGTTCGGCAAGAAATATGATGTGACAATCCACGTAAGAAACAGTAGCAAAGAAATTGAGGGGACTATAATTACTCATGAGGTGCCACAAATGGAAGGTGTAGTAGTTTCAGGCGCGACAATACAGAGAGATATGGCCAAGATCGGCCTTGTAGGCGTTGACAACGTACCCGGCAATGCCGCTAAGGTTTTCGCTCATCTGGCAAGGGCAAAAGTGGTCGTCCATGACATCGTACAGACGGAACTCAGTCCGGAAAAAGCAAACCTGTCGTTTATGATTAACGTTTCGGATTTGGACGCTACCAAAGAAGCTCTGGACAAAATCAAAGGCGAGGTTAATTGCCAGAACATTTTCATTCGTGAGGATATTGCCGAGGTTTCCGTCGTCGGTGTCGGGATGCGAAGTCACTACGGTGTTGCTGAGAAGATGTTCGAGGCCCTGGCCGAAGCTAAGGTCAATATCGATTCGATAACGACCAGCGAAATTCGCATCAGTTGTGCTGTGGACGATGACCAGGCCGAGAAAGCCCTTGTGGCCATTTGTGGAGCCTTTGAGCTGCACAAACCCGCAGATGTGCGTAAAGTGTGACTTGTTTCACTCGGACCGATTTACAATATAATGACAGTCCAATGCAAACCGAACAGAACAAATCCGCGTTTGCCATGAGCAGACGCCGTAAGAACGGCATCGTTTTTCTGTGCCTGCTGGCAGTGGCGTTCTTAATCCGGCTCGATCACGGCCTTATTGGCCGCTACCGGCAGCTTCCGGCTAAATCCGAAGAGCAGCCCAAAACCTCCGACCTCGAAAAGTATCACGGCAAAACATTCACCGTCGTGAATGTAATTGACGGCGACACTTTCGACATCGATATCCCCGAGTGCCGATACGAACGTACGCGAATCAGGCTTTTAGGAATCGACACGCCTGAGACCGGCGGCGAACAAACCGACATTATGTACTTCGGCCCGGAGGCAGCGGAATTCACAAGGAAATCGGCCCTCGGCAAAGCCGTTACTGTTTACCTCGATTCGCCGAATCCTACCAGAGGCAAGTACGGCAGGCTTTTAGCTTATGTCAAATTGCCGGATGGCGGCTTTCTGAATGAAGTCCTGCTAACCGAAGGCTACGCCTATGCGGACTCGCGTTTTAGCCATAGCTTTTACAACAAGTACAGGCAATTACAATCCCGCGCCCGCAGCGGCAAAAAAGGCCTGTGGCAAAACGTCACTCCCGATCAACTGCCACAATGGCTCCAGTAGAATCGAAGTCTGCTTCACCGGTTAGGATCTGAAATTATATAAATACAAAAAGAGTAGCTATCCACTCTCCGGAAAGTCAAATAAAGCCTTTTTCTTCGAGAATGATCTATTGAAACTCAACAGAAAACGATCACCAAAGAGGCAGTAGATCGCCGTCGTCTTCTGATACGCCAGTTAAGTTATCGTAGATCCAAACCTGAATAAGCTTAAAGCCATTATTATCGTATTCCCAGCATTTATTTTCTAAGATTTCGTCAAAGATAGGAATACGGACATATATGGTTTCATCGACAATACCATCACCGTCGGTGTCAAGTTCGACCTTTAATACCATAGTCAAAAGCTCTGCGGTCATATTCGTGAAGATGCTCTTGCCTTTGGGGGCTCTCCGTGATGGCTTTAAAAACCGACTACACGGAGGTATAGCTAACAAATGCACATGGATCGCTCAAAATATTTTCATGGATTTCTGCTTCCGCAGGCACGACAATTCGAGAGGATTTATGACAAGCAAACGCGATACACAATACGCACGACGCAATCCTAAAGATTATATTCCTTGATTTTCCGGTAGAGGGTTCTTTCGCCGATACCGAGGATTTTGGCAGCTTTTTCGCGGTTTCCTTTTGTTTTGGCGAGGGTCTCTTCGATTGCTTTTTTCTCTAATTCGTTGAGTGAAACATCTCCGAGCGTCGCCGGTGGATGGCTT
>JAFGPJ010000210.1 GCA_016936275.1 Sedimentisphaerales bacterium | reverse complement strand
TTTAATAACTTTGCCCTTATAAATAATATCCGCTGGCACTTGTCTTTTATGCTTTATCTGCTGAAGTTCAAATTCATAGCAGAGTGCTTCTTCATAAATAAACTCAAGAAGTCCAGGGCCAAGTTCTCGATGAACTTCTATAGCCGCCCCGATTATTCTCTCTGTCAACTCATCAGGCATTTTCTTTTTTCTCTGTGTTCTCTGTGACCTCTGTGGCAAAAGCGTCATTTAAGCTGAGGCGCTCAAAACAGCATCAAGAATTTCAACTGCCTGGTCGATTTGGGCTTTGGTGGCAACCATGGCCGGCATGAACCGCAGGACCGTGCCGCTCGTGCAGTTGATTCGCAAGCCATTCTCCAGACATTTATCGACAATATCTTTGCCGGGGCTGGTTAACTGAACGCCGATCATCAGGCCTATGCCGCGAACGTTGTCTATAATATGATGTTTTTGTTTCGACTGTTCGAGCTTTTCTTTTGCGTACCGGCCCATTTCAGAGGCGTTTTCAAGCAGGTTGTCTTCTTCGATAGCCTCGATTACCGCGACCCCGGCGGCGCAGGCCAGGCAATTGCCGCCGAACGTCGAAGCGTGCTTGCCCGGCACCAGCGAGGCGGCGATTTCTGCTTTGGCCATCATCGCCCCGATCGCGACGCCGCCCCCGAGGGCCTTGGCCATTGTAATAATGTCCGGCTCGACGTCGAAATGCTGGTAAGCGAACCACTTGCCGGTCCGCCCGATTCCGGTCTGGACCTCATCTAAAATCATGATAGCCCCATTTTCATCACACAGCCGGCGAATCGCCTGCAAGTATTCAGATGAAGCGACGTTGATTCCGCCCTCGCCCTGGATCGGCTCGACCATCACGGCAGCAACTTCATCGCTGAATGCCGATTCGAGCGCCGCAATATCATTGAACGGCACGTAAATGAAACCCGGCAGCAACGGCAGAAAACCCTCGTGATATTTCGGCTGAGCGGTCGCAGTGACTGTGGCAAAGGTTCGGCCGTGAAAGCTGCCTTCGGCGGTAATGAATTTATACTTTTCCTGTGCCGTGTGCAGCCGCGCCAGTTTCAATGCCGCCTCGTTGGCCTCGGCGCCGCTGTTGCAGAAGAAGCACTTACCGCCGAACGCCCTCTCACTCAGCAATTTTGCCAGGACGCCCTGCGGTTCGGAATAAAAAGTATTATCGATATGCAAAAGCTCGCCGGCTTGTTTTCGCAAGGCCTCGACCACCTTCGGGTGGCAGTGGCCTAAACCGCTGACGGCCCAGCCGGGGAACATGTCCAGTATCTTATTGCCGTCGGCGTCGTAAAGGTAACAGCCCTCGCCTTTGGTGATTACCCGCGGCAGCCGGCCATAATTAGCGATAACATATTTATCAAACAATTCAATTGTCTCCTGCGTAGTCATAACTCGTGTCTCATTCCTTTTGCTGCGTTGATAAAAGCACTATTTCCAAATTCTAAATTCTACATTCTCAATTCTTAATTATCTGCGTGCCGATTCCCTTATCGGTATAGATTTCCAGCAGCAGCGAGTGGGGAATCCGGCCGTCGATAATATGCGCCTTGCTGACTCCTGCATCCAGTGCCGTTATACAGGCCTCGACTTTTGGGAACATCGCATCGGTGATAATGCCGGCATCGATCATCTCCTTAATCTGCTCTTCATTCAAGCTCGATACCCAACTGTCAGGATCGTCGAGGTCGGTTCGGATTCCGTGGGTGTCGCTGACAACAACGAGCTTCTCGGCAACGACTTCGGCGGCAACCTTGCCGGCGGCACTGTCGGCGTTGACGTTTAATTTGCCGCCCGCCTTGTCTTTGGCCACTGTGGCAATGACCGGTATAGTTCGGTCATAACATAATTTCCTGAGCAATTGTTCATTCACATCCACAACTTTTCCGACAAGGCCGACGTCGAGTTTTCGCCCATCTTCACCGTCAAGTCTCAACTGCTCTGCAAAAAGGGCACAGCTTCCGAGTGAATGCAGTCCCATCGGCTCACATCCCAATTCGGTCAGCGTCTCACAGATCGGCGTATTGACCTTGTGCACGAGCGTATGCTCGGCGATTGTCAGGGTACGCTGGTCGGTATATCTTCGGCCCTGCACCCAGACCGGCTCCAAGCCCGCTTCGTTCATCGCCCGGGTAATGGCTTTTCCGCCGCCGTGGACGATAATCGGCCGCATACCGACCGTCGCCATAAAGGCGATATCGGTCAGCAGCTTTTTTTGCAGAGACGTATCGTCCAGCACGCTTCCGCCGAGCTTGACGACCACGATTCGCTCGCGGAACCGCCGGATATACTCCATTGCCTCAATTAAAGCACCGGCTTTTGCAATAGCCTCTTCCATGGAAACTATCCTTGAAAAACACCGCTTGAATAAACCACCCAATCTATTGCTTTTCCAGCGTTTCGTCAAGCCATATTTATTTTGGCTGTCTGAAAATTTTTGTTGACTTTACGGCGATTTTCCTGAAATTGGTTTCGAGAATAATTGTTATTATATTTGCGAGGATGGTATTCGTTTCGATTATTTTGGAAAAAAATGGTTCAATCGACTGATACGAAAATAACCAGGACGACCGGCACGTCGAGTCTTGACCTCAAGACCGGACAGAGACTGGGCAAGTACCGGCTGGCAAAATACCTCGGCGAAGGTGGAAGCTGCGAGGTCTGGAAGGCCCGTGATACCGTCGAGAGCATCTGGGTGGCACTGAAAATTCCGCTGGCCGACGTACACGGCAAGCGGGACAACCAAACCCTGCTTCGCGAAATCCGTTTAGTAGCACAACTTCGCCATCCCCACATTATGCCTATTAAGAACGCCGATATTATAGGAGGTCAGGCTATCCTGGCGACCGAACTATCTGTCGGCACGCTTGATGACTGCTCTAAACCAATGAGCGTCCGCAGAATTATCTCGATCATAGCGCAGGTTCTTGACGGCCTGGCCCACGCCCATCGAAAACGCATGGTTCACTGCGACGTAACACCCGGCAACATTTTCCTGTTCCCAAACGGCCGTGCCGCGCTCGGCGACTTCGGGATCGGCCTGAAGCTCAAAGGGCGAATGAGAACCGTGGACGATTTCGGCACCCCCGGATATGTCGCTCCGGAGCAGGCCTACGGCCGGCCAACTTGTCGCAGCGATTGTTTCGCCGTCGGCCTTATCCTGTACGAGTACCTGACCGGTTTTCTGCCAAAATGGCCTTTCCGCTGGCCGCCCAAAGGCTGCAGGCGTCTCCGGGAAAAAACCAATTTGGCGTTCGTCGGATTCCTCAAGCAGGTCCTTGCGGTTGACCCGGACAAGCGGTTCGCAAACGCCGAGAAGATGCGATCGGCCCTGCTCCAGGCGGTTCCCAGGAAGCTCAAGCTTGCTTCTTTTCTGAAATCGACGAGAAAAAAACAGCCGGACTGGCAGAAAATGCGCCGCGCGGCGTTCATGAAACGCTATGCTTCGGTGGTTCCCGTTATCTTTAATTGCATCGATTGCGGCGAGCCGATTTCCGAAAGCATGTTGATATGTCCGTGGTGCGGCAGCGGACGCAATCGCTTTGAGGATAGTACTCCGTTTAGCCATATTTGCACGCGATGTCACCGGGGCGTTCTGCCCGAGTGGCGTTTCTGCGCGTGGTGTTTCGGGCCGGGTTTCGCTTCGCCTTCTACAAAACACACAACCGGAACCCGCTACCATAGCCAATGCAAATACTGCGGTGGAAAACTCATGCGATTCATGCGTTATTGCCCTTGGTGCCGCCGAAAAGTTCGCCGGCCCTGGCGAGTCCGGCCCTTCCCGGAAGTATGCTCACGCTGCGG
>JAFGPJ010000209.1 GCA_016936275.1 Sedimentisphaerales bacterium | reverse complement strand
TTGCTGCTGGCCAGGAGTGTGACGCGATGTCCCTGGCGGTGCCAGCGATGAGGATACATCCAGTCATGACCGCTTGCGGGCAGCGAGAACATTATCATGGGATGCGCTCCGTCGAGAATCGGCTGCACCATTCTTGTTAAGGAAAAGTTTCGCACGTTGATTGTCAGTACCGGCGCCGCCGGCCCCGCCTTTTCCAATAAAGCCGCCGTCTGCTGGGCGTCGTTCGACTCGCCTATTATCAATTCAACGTTTCCCAGCTCTTTTTCCGCCCTGGTCAGGCGGGTTTTCATTGCCGTCACCTGGGTATTGTCGGCACCCCAGTCACGGTCGACCGGTGCGGGTGTACCGGTGATAATAACGCAAATTCGAGATTTGCCCCGCGGTTGGGCGGGCGGTGACTGCGAAGCCCATGCGTGCGGCCATGATGCCCCGGCAAGCAACAATCCTCCGGCTACTCCGGTTCCTATGAATTCTCTTCTCGTGCAGTGCTCACACATAACAGTAACCTCCAGATAAAATGAACGGAAAATCAATAACAATAATCATAAGTAAATATAGCACCGGGTATATAATGATTCAAGCGAAAAAAATGGCTAATCGAGACATGATAATATATTCAGCTTTTTATGAAGCTGTTCTGAAGAATATTACAATCTTTTTGTGCCCAATGGTAAAGTGCGCATTTTCCTGATTTGACTTCTCATCTGACAATTGTGACGACCCAGTGCGTAGAGCTATCCGGGCGAACAATAGCGACCGTGCTTCCACCGGCAATGGTTGCCGATGGTCCCCAGTTACCTGTGCCTATATTGACCCAGCGAAGCTCGAATTTCGCATCCGGATAACTGTCTAAATTCAAACCGACCGAGCCGCCGCCGTTCTTTGTGAAATAGAGAATATAGGCCTTGCCCGGCTCGGCGGCCAGGTAAGCCTCGTCTGGCTGGCGGTCCGTTAAAAGGTCCATTCTGGGCTCGACGTCCCAAAACTTCACTTTGCTTTCTACCTTTCTGGTCGCAGTGATACAGTTTTTTGCTTCGGGATATAAACCTATTCCTGAAGTGGGGCGATGAAACCGAACGCCTGCCACCGCTGCTATTAAATTGCGCCACCATTCTTCGATTCCGTTATCGGAATCCCCCGGCCTGAAGCTGCTCCAGGGTTTGCCGCCTAAGGCCAGATCGTTGCCGTATATCTTCGTCATATGCAGCAGGTAAGGCGGATTTGTTTTCTTGGCTGCATCTGCTATCCATTTTACTTTTTTCCAGTGTTCTTCGTCCGCATGCCTGCTGTTGGCCTGAGATATATCGATATAGTCGTACTTGTCTCGATTGCTTAGCTGATAAGTCAATCCTCGTGAGCTTTCTGCGTTGAAGACATCATCAAACATGTCAGTCGTTGAAACGCTCTTGCCAAGGGCTCCCGCTTTGTCTTCGATAAACTTCATCCAGTGCTGTCCCCATGCCGGGTCGGCGTGCGTTTCATTGTTCATGCAATAGAGCACATTGTTGTATTGAAGCGTGATTGAAAGCAGCTTATCAATGAATTTATCCTGATAGCTTCGGACCAGATCGTACTTTTGCTTCCCGGATTCCGAAGAGTTCTCGTATTTCGGATGCCCCGGTATTCCTTCAAGGAATGGATGGGCGTTGTATGAGCGGTACGATTGTGCCAATCCGGACGATGCCGTCGTATAGTTTGTGTTGTTTTTCGGATTCCACGGACTAACGGGCCAGCCTCCCCAACTGCCGTCAATCAAATCAAATCTGTCCCAGACTTCCAATTGAACAATGATGTCGCGTTTCTTCGCCTCGGCGATAAACATCTCTATGCGTTCCCAGAACGGGCCGGTCATTTTGTTGAGATTGTACTTATTGTCTGATTTGGCACAAAAATCAAATCCCTGTACTCCGGCCGCCATCCCCGGATCGAGTACGCACCGAAGATAATTCCCGCCGGCGGCAACTAATTCATCCATAGCGTTTTTAATTTGTGCTGGAGTGCTTACGCCTTGATTGTCTTTGTCGTTGTCGGTGTCGTGGTCGATAAATGGATTATGGCCGTGGTTCCAGCCTCCAAGCAGCAGCACACGCCAGCCGTTATATTTCCAATAGCGCCCATCGACGGCAATCTGAGAAAGAGCAACACCGCCCCATGTAAAAGTGATAATAAGTCCGAGCAGTATATGCCGGGTATTTCTGTTGCCATGACTCAATTTTTGTATACCTGTCATTTTTACTCCTTTCGATTTAAGCCTGCTGCATCGGCAGGTTGATAACGTAAACCATAATTATATCGCCAGGCCGAGAAGCTGTCCAGACAAGCTTCTATGTAAAGCCGATATATACTGTTTTCTTGCTATCTATACCGAATACAATATACTTGTTCGCGATGACCTCGTGTTGCTAACATTATTGTGGTCACAGCGATACAGCTATCTGCGCATCAAATAGATTGAAATAGAATTTTGAAAAAGGATGTGATTTGACCTTCAAAAAAACGTCAATACCAATTACGACAGTTGTCCTGCTCGTATCGATACTGGCCGTAACATTCGCTCAGGCCGGCAATGTATCATCCCGGAGCACGGCACAGAAAACCATCGCTGCGGTGGAGCGTATGCCTCGTGTGCCGGAGCCTTTAGCGGTGCGGGATTGGCGTGCAATATCGAAATTTTACTACGAACGCATACTTGATCTTAATTCAACCGGTGATAGTTTCCCAGTTGTTCAAGTCAAGGCGGACGAGGCCGGCTTCCGTATGAAGTCTTACGTTGGGGCAAAAATCGGCGGAGAAGGAATTTCATGCCTCTCGGCAGTGGTCGGAGCAAGACTGGCCGGACTCGATCCGAGACACTTTCGCGGTATAAATTATCTCTGGCGTGCTAAGGCATGGTATGATCCTGTGCATGGTTTATATCGCCACGCCGTGGGAGAACGTTCGCCCGTGGTCCATTCAGGTATTTACGGTTACTGGAATGCTGTG
>JAFGPJ010000208.1 GCA_016936275.1 Sedimentisphaerales bacterium | reverse complement strand
TTGTTGCTGCCTTTTTGCAGCCGGGCGCCCTGGATAACAACGTCATCGGCCTTTCTTTCGCCGGAGCCGTGAAACCAGCATGTAAGAAAGTCGCCGTTGGGACATTCGACGATGCTGCTTGAATGGACATGCTTTTGCTGCAGCGGGAAGATGGGATTGTCCCGGATTTCCGACTGAGCGTAAACCTGGGTCGATAAAAACATGCTGGTAAATAAGGCGGTAATCAATTTCATGGTGACTCCTTTATCTCTGGAATTTTACTGCTGTTTGAGGCCCTTGAATTTTCTGACGAACTCAGCGGTCAGATCGATGTATGTGTATCCGTTCTCGAACGTCGCTTCGATGTGGCTAAACTCATACAATTCGTTGAAGGTGGAAATGTGCAGCCAGTCAGGATTGGAACTCATGGCCGCTTCGAAGGTGCCCTGGTAGTACGCTCCATCAGGATCGTCGGGGTAATTGATGCCGAATTTGGTGCGGTCTTTCCAGCCTGCTCCGTTAAAGCCGCCGCTGCTGCTCTTGCGGCTGGGATTTCTCGTTTCGTCATAGCCCGGCGAGATTGTAGCATGATGCTGTGCCGGCTTGCCGTTCTTGGGGGCCCTGGTCTTGTTATAGTCGTCGATATGCCCCTGCATTGTTTGCATGAAGTCTGCTAACCGGCAGTCCTCGACATCCACCAGGGTGTATTCCTCCAGCGAGCGGAACGGGCCAAGGTAATCTTTTCCTTTGCCGTTCCGATAGCTGCCGGACATGATTGGAAAGGCGTTGATGCCGGCTTTTTGAAGCCTGTCGAATACTCCCTGCCATTCGGTCGGAGTGTGGGCCCATGCCGTCCAAATCATCACGACCGGGTGACCTTCAACCTTCAGCATGGCGGGATGGTCCTTGTACCGGTTCAGGAAATAGTATAAGTCATGGTCTATGGTTTCTAAAGGCGCCCGGCCGTGTTCGTAGTCGATGGTGATTTTAAGGTTGTGAGCGACAGCTTTTTCAAAGACGATGTCGAGGATATGATTCGGGCCGTTCTCCTTGGTATCGTACCACCACGACACGGCCAGAGCATCGATCAGGGCACGGTTCATCTGCTGCATATGCTTTTCGATGATTGCCGGATCCCACGAATTGTATGCCCCAACGAGCGGATGCAGGCCCTCTAAGCCTTCCTTGCGTCCTCCCTCGGCCGCTGTTTTGAGCCAGTAGTTTTCGTCGTACCAGATATAATAATAGGCCAGCACAACTTTGTCCGTAAAAGCGAAACCTTTGGATGAATCCGTTGCCGAAGCGGTCCGAACAATGCCTGGAGTTAGCCCGAAACATATCGCTAATGATGATAAAATGAACCTTTTCATTATATGTTCCTTCCTGTTGTGATCTTTGCTTTATTCAACGTTTCCGAAGATTGCTGGGCCCAAGCCCTCTTCAAGAATTTGACAGATGAAGTAAGTAACGGTATCATTTTAGTTAGTTTTCGTGAGTTGGCAATTGTACATACATCTTTTTAAACAAACAAGGACAGTATTTTGGGAGATAACTGATAACGGTCGGTTGTTATGAACCGTACGGTGGGATACAGCGCTTACCGAGAGAGAGTACGTGGTGACACTCTCAGACGGACATGTTATCTGCCTTATCAAGGATTCGTCCAATTGGCAATAAATTATGCTCAGGCTGCTGTCAATGGTTGTTAACTTATCGTGTATATTGTTAAAGCTCCCATCTCTTTCTGTATTCCCGGGTCAAATACTTATTTGCTTCCGGCAGGTTGGATATTTTTGCTATATTGGAATCGTACTCCACTTTTCGTCCAGCCCTCAAAGCTATAGCTCCGAGGTTGATGGTTTCAGTGACAGGGCCTGCATACAAGAAGCTGCCGGGCGATTCTTTTTTGTTCTTGATGCAGGCGGCCCATGTGTCCGAGCGTCTTTGCCGGTCTTGCTGCGGAACCTCTTTTTCGCCGGCGTAATCCCGCATTTTCTTTTCCGGAATGATCCGGGGATTATCGCCGTGGAACGTTGCCAGAATCTTGCCTTTGTCACCGACGAACATCATTCCTTCGCTTTCAAACGATTTGTTGTCCGCCTCGAGTTCTTCCGGCGGAAAGGGCTTCATGCCCCCGTCGTACCAGATAAGATCGAAAGCCGGCAGGATTTTCTGTTTTGGAAACTTGAAGCGAATCATGCAGGAGTGAGGGAAGGCGACGTTATTGTTCACCGGCCGGCATACCTGATCGACGATCTGGCGCGTCGTTGTTCCGTAAGCTTCGGCACTTATTGCCGGTGTGTCGATACCAAAGGTTCTGAACAGCGGAAACAGGCTGTAATGTCCCATGTCCGCGATACTGCCGCCGCCGAAATCATACCAGCCGCGAAAGACATTATGGGTGTAGTTCAAATGATACGGACGATCCGGTACAGGTCCCAGCCACAGTTGCCAGTTGAATCCCTCCGGTATCGGCTGAGATTCGGTGGGATTGGATGTCCACTGCGGCCAGACGGGTCTATGCGACCAGTTATGGATTTCTTTGAGCTTGCCGATTACGCCGTCTTGTATCCATTTGAGTGTTAGTTTATTGCCGGGTCTGTCGCTCCAGGCTAGAAGATGTGTGATGGCTTTAGTCCGGCGGGCCGTTTCAATGGCCAGCCGTCCTTCCGCTATCCTGTTGGCAATCGGCTTATGAGTGATAACATGCTTTCCTTTTTTCATAGCGGCAATGGCTATCGTGGCGTGAAGATGGTCCGGCGTCATAATCTTTACGGCGTCAAGGTCTTTCTCCTTCTCGAGCAATTCACGGAAATCCTCGTAAGAATTACATCCTTTGTAAGTTCCGGACGGAGAGTTTTTAGCGTAATACTTTTCGACGTATTCCTTGCCGATATCACGCCCACCGGGAATTCCTTCGATGCCGGCGCCCCAGTTCGAGTCACCCAATGTCCTGCGGATGCCATCACGTATGCCGTTAGACGACCAGTCGATGTAATTTGTCGTAAATTTGTTCACGTCACATACGGCTATGATTTGTACTTCGGGATTCTCAAGCATGCCCGGCATCTCGCGAAGGCCCTGTGTGCCGCAGCCGATATTGGCGACGGTTACTTTCTCGCTCGGAGCTACATTGCCTCGTCCCCCTAGTACGTGCCGGGGAACTACTGCAAATGCGATTGATGAAGCTGCGGCGGAACTCAATAATTCACGGCGGTTTATCTTTCTGTCAGGTTTCATTTTCGAAATCAATGCCTCCAAAAAAATCCTTCCTTATTTGTCTGTGCGGATTTACATGTAATTTTAACTCTGAAAACTGCCGGTATGATACCATGATTAGAAAGAGCCGGTCAAGATTTACATTTTTGATGGTGTTTTTTCTGGATCAGTTGATTTCGATTATAGCAATGTCCTCGCTATTGATTGTCAGCTCGGCTCGTTGATTGCTCCAGTTAATAGTCCTGTCACGAATTAATTCTCGCGAGGTTTTCGGCGCCCTTGTATCCAGCGTAATAGAAATAGAGCGTCGTTCGGAGCTGTCGTTGAAAATAGTTAAGAACTTCTGGCCGAATCGTTCCACATAGACGCGGCTGTCGCTCGAACGAGCCAGTGTAATCGGCTCCCAGCCGGCCTCGGCGACCAACTTGCATAGGGGAACATATTTTTTGAAAAGGTCACGGTCTCGTTCGTAGAGTTCCGGCCGGGTGAAATAATGCCCCTGTGAAGCGTTGTGGCTGAAAAAGCCCGGAAACATGCCGTAGGCGAGTGAACGCTTCATATACTTCTCGACAAGCTCATGTGAAAACTGCTCGAAACGGGTGTTCATTAGAAAACAATATGGCTTGCCCTTGCATAATACACGTTTATAAAGCATGTCACGGTCGGACATCGGCCGCCAGTTACCATTCGGATTCCAATCCGTCTCAGTTCCGACGACATCCAACTGCGGCATCAACCAACATAGATTATGGGGAGTCGAATTAGCCATCATGAGTTTGTTCATCGAATGAATATCTGAGGCAAGGGCTCGTGCATACTCGAAAGATATCAAGCCTCTAAAGATGGCCGGTTTTCTGCCGTCGAGGGAGAAGGTCAGAGGCGTATCGGCACAGGCGAAATGGTCTCGCCTGAAATCAAGCTCATCCGTGACATATCCTTCACTCGAATCGATATACTCGCCGTCCAGGTCACCTTTGGCTTTGGGGCCGTAGAGCCTTTCTCGAAGTTCCGGGTTCCACTTGTTCTTGAAATCCGTAACTTCACCTTTGATGTTCGGCATGGAATTTATGCTCCAGACGGCCCCGTTACACCAGGGTGTGTCCTGCATGCGGGCTGTGAATTGTCCCGTTTGGTCGTGATAGCCGCTTGTTAATAAGGCCATGGCCCGAGGATCCGATTTTTCATCAGCGAGGCGCCGGGCCTCGGCCAGGGCGCTTTCGAGCGTGCGGGGCATCTCTTTGGGCATGGACATCCACCAGGTCATCGGCTCGGTGTAACGGAAAGTAATAATGCCGTTTTTATCGTCCCACTGTGTTTCGTTGTTGCCCTCCTTGAACTTGAAACCGAAGTCCTGCCAGTTGTTAACGTCGCTGATTTTGGCGAAAGGCATCCAGAGTCCCTGCTCAGGCGTCCGGCAGCGAAAATGCTCCGGGAAGATTTCGTAATACTTCGCAAGGGCGGCACGGAATCCCCATTCCGGGTCGAACGTGAATTTGCAGAAACGCAGGCGAGCCCTGGGTTTCTCAGGCGCCAGCCCAATATCATAAGCAAGAAATAGTTCTTTGGCCTCTGCGTTGTAGCCAACACGGAAAAATGCCGGCCGATCCATATCGATACCCAGAGTGACACCCTGATTGCCGCTGATCAGAGCAGCAAATGGATAGCGTGACAGCCGACCGTTTGCCCCGGCCGAAAACCTGCCGGCATTCATGTATTCCTGATTCGTTTCGACAATCAAGCTTCGATGTGGATCCTGCAGCCAACGGCTCTTTCCAGTAGGCACTGGAATAGTATAAACCAAAGTGATGGCTCGATCTTTGCCGGTCGTATCGGAGATGGTAACATCAAAAAAAGTTGTTTTGTCGGTTTGCTCCTGGGTACACTCAAGCTCCAATCCCATAGCACGGCGTTCGATTCGGACAAAGTCGGAATCATCTGCCACATCGCGAATTTGGAATCCTTCGACTTTGAAATCTGATAGTGAAACAGGTACGCCATCGAACAGGCATGCACCGGCTGGCGGCTTTAGGACTCGCAGCTCAGGGTCACGGAAAAAGGCCTTGCCGGGGTGTCCGCGCAGGAGCATGTGAAATGACAACGACTTTACGGGCTTTTCCGGGAATATCACAACCTGTGCTTTTTCCCAATCATGAATACCGACATTGAAAGGAGCGACCTGGCCCCAGAGGGGGCTGCCATCAGAATAGACAAGATCGAGGTAAAGGGAGTAATTGTTATCCCGGCCACCGCCCACTGCATCAGCTTTGCTCCAGGCTACCGCCACAATCGGCTCCGGCTTGCTCTGGTTTAGTGTAACGGTTTGTGAAACACCCCGCTGGACCTGGGCATCGGATGCATTATCGCAAATAAAGACACCATCTTCCTGTTCGAAACCTTTTTGCCAGGGCCTCCAGGCATTTGTGTCGAGCAGATTCTCGCCGGCATCGCCAGCGGCGAGGACCTTCTTTAGCGGTACGCCATCTCGTACGATTTGAGAATTCACACTTTTCTTAATGGTCGCTGCCAAGGTTTTATTGGATAGGATTAATAAGACACCCATTGAGAGCATTAACAATATTTTATTAATAATGCTTTTTCCCATTTTATTTTGCCTTTCATAATATCAACTTAATAATCCTGACTTGCGACTGCATATATTACCGTATTCTCCGTGAGAGTGCACAGCATTCTGTAAATCTTGCCCAAATCGAAGTCAGCATTTTTTGCGGCAGGGTGATTGTTCTGTTCGGTCATCTTTGGTATTCTCTGTTTTACTTGAAAGGTGTTTATATGAAGTTCAGATGCAGAAATCTGCTTGTCTCGATAGTCTTTCCTGCTGCCGTGTGTTTCGTCACCATTGTTGGGCCATGGCCTACGTATAAAAGCGGCTTTAATGATAAACATTATTACAAAGACGCTCTTGCTGCGATTGAGCAACATAGCAAGCGTGTTTCCCAAAATTCTGCCATAGGACGGTTCGAAGCGGGTTGGGGATCGTGTTCAATCACACCGCCGATAGGTACTCCTCTGGCTGGATTCGGAGACCGCAGGGGCAAGCCATCGACCGGCGTACATGATGAAATCTTTGTCAGGGCGCTTGCGGTCAGTGACGGCACGGACAAAGCTGTGATTGTCGGCGCGGACATGCTGATTATCCCCGAGAACGTGGCCGAGATGGTCTGGATTCGTGTCTCACAGCAAACGACGCTCACTGCAAATGATATCCTTTTCAATGCCAGCCACAATCATTCAGGCCCCGGCGCATTTGCGCCCGGATTTGCTTCGAAGGCCTTTAGCGGAGCATACGATCCGAATATTCCCGAATTCCTTGCCGGAGCTTTCACAGAAGCGATAGTCAAGGCCTATCGATCACTGGAGCCGGCTAAATTGTTGCATGGCAGTGTTGATGCTCCCGAGTATATCAGAAATCGCACCCGCAAGGATGCACCAGTCGATAGTGAGCTGAGCTATATGCTCGTTGAGCAGGAGGACGGGGATCGCTGTTTTCTGGTTAGCTACTCTGCACACCTGACCATTCTCGGCGCAGACAACATGCAGTTAACGGGCGAATATCCCGGCTTTCTCATGCGACGTATTAAGGATAAGACCGGTGCCGAGGCGATTTATCTTAGCGGCTCCGTCGGCAGCATGGGCCCTCGTGCCCCTGAAGGAAAAGATCCCTTTGAACGGTGCCGGGCCATGGGTACGGCTTTGGCTGATAAAGTGTTGGAAGCTGTTGGAGATGCCGGACTTTTCAAGGACAAGGTTGACGTTGCCTCTATTGGGATTCCTGTTCGGCTGCCGCCGTTTCAGTTGCGTCTCAATGAAAACTGGCGAGTATCGAAGTTCCTGTTTCCCATTCTCGGTATCGATTCCGATGGCTGGATGCATGCAGTGCGAATTGGGGATGTTGCCCTGGTGGGCACGCCAGCCGATTTCTGCGGAGAGATCAGCGTCGATCTGAAGTCAAAGACTCGAAACCGTCTGGGTGGTCTCTGGATGCTGAGCTTCAACGGCGACTACGTTGGATACATCTCGCCCGACAGGTACTACTACGACAAGGATGAAAAAGGAGGTTACGGGTACGAGATAGGCATCATGTCATGGATCGGACCGGACCAGGAAGCTTTCACTGTATCACTCATCATGCACATGATTGATACACTGTTTCCTGATCCCGGCGGAAGCCTGTGAATTTATGTATCTGAGGGTGTTATGTTGTTGCTGAATTTATGTGATACATTTGGGGATTATAAGGTTCTCTTTCATTAACACGAGCATACAAATTCCCACACTTATAATAAAGGCTGATCTATCAGCTCCTGAATCGTGTCTCGAAGTTGCTTTAGTCTCAGCGCCTTGCCAGTTGATTTCCCCATACTGATACGCGTCGTGACGAACATTCTAAGTGTATATTTAAGATGGAATTAAAACATGCCCAGCAGGATTCGAACCTGCGACCTGCGGATTAGAAATCCGTTGCAAAAAGCCATAACTCCTTGTAAACAAAGAACTCATAAAAAGGATTGACTCAGAACTCAACCAAGGCTATGATAAATTTAAATGTTACTTTGGCTGAGATTGGTAGGTCGCGAGCCGTAAGTAAGACAGGAGAACAACCGAGCATTGGCAAGGGATTGTGTTAGCTCGTTTGAGCTACGAGAGTTCTTGTAGTTTTTTGGGAGTTCTGGTTGGATTTGAGCGACTATGCTGGCAGACCAGAATCATGAAATGCCGTGCAAGGCGATGTCCGAAGTCGGGAAGCGAAATTGATTTTGGGTGTCCCGATGCTAAAATGGGGCTATGTTTGTGCGAAAAAAGAAGAACCGATCTGGCTCCGTCAGTGTTCAGGTCATAGACAAGTCCAACGCCTACAGGGTCGTCAAAACCATTGGCTCATCCAAGGATCCCGAACAAATCCGTCGGATGTTCGAGTTAGCCAAGTTATTCATCGCCCATCGGAAGAAACAATATTCGCTTTTCCCCCATGACCAGCAAGACAATGCCGCTGTTCTCAATTTTGTTAGAAACATCCAAAATAGCCATGTCCGCACCGTTGGGCCGGAACTTATCTTAGGCAAGATATTCGACCAGATTGGCTTTGACGCTGTCGGCGAGCTTCTGTTTCGGGATATCGTGATTGCCCGGCTGGTGTATCCAACCAGCAAAGCCAAAACAGTCGATTATCTCTACCGGTATCAGGGCAAGAGTATTTCAACACAGAGCATCTATCGCTTCTTAGACCGTCTCAACGACCAATACAGCCAACAGGCCCAACAAATCGCCTACGAACACTCACTGTCGGTCCTCAAGCACATCACCGTCGTGTTCTATGATATGACCAGTCTATATTTTGAGAACGAAGACGAGGACGACCTGCGAAAGATCGGATTTTCCAAAGACGGCAAGTTTCAGAATCCTCAGATTATGCTGGGGCTGCTGGTGGGCAGAAATGGTTATCCAATCGGTTATGATATCTTCGAGGGCAACACTTTTGAGGGCAAAACGCTTCTGCCTGTGCTGCGTCGTATCGAGCGGAAGTACGGCTTTGGCAAACCTGTGGTGGTAGCCGACGCCGCGATGCTGAGTAATGAGAATCTCCAAAGCCTGGAGCAAGAACAGTTCCCGTACATTGTGGGTGCTCGAATTCGCAACGAGACCCAGCCGATGCAGGAGGAGATTCTGCGGCGATGTGGCCGTCTGGATGATGGCCAGACTGTGGTGATTGACAAAGACAATTTTCATCGCTTGATAGTCTCGTATTCGGACAGGCGGGCCGGGAGGGATGTTTACAATCGCCAGCGAGGGCTAAAGAAGCTTCGCCGGAAAGTTCACTCAGGCAAGTTGACCAAGGAGCATCTGAACAATCGCGGATACAACAAGTTCCTGCGATTGAGCGGCGAGGTGAAAATCGAGATTGATGAGGTAAAGGTCGCCCAGGCCGACCGATGGGATGGCCTCAAAGGGTATTTTACGAATACAAATTATTCGCCGGAGTTGGTAATCCGGACGTATAGCCAACTGTGGCACGTGGAAAAGGCATTTCGAATCTCCGAGACTGATCTTAGGATTCGTCCGATGTATCATTATCGCAGGAAACGGATAGAAGCTCATGTACTGATTGCATTTGTTGCTTACACGATATATAAGGAACTGGAACGTCGA
Source organism: Sedimentisphaerales bacterium (assembly GCA_016936275.1). GTDB lineage: Bacteria > Planctomycetota > Phycisphaerae > Sedimentisphaerales > Anaerobacaceae > JAFGPJ01. The sequence goes on along the minus strand of JAFGPJ010000208.1, from coordinate 6,872 downwards.
TTGGCCGAGGTAGAGCTGCCTATCAGCCCACAACGAGCTATTGAACTGACAAAAACGATGTATGAGCTTCGTTTTGAATTGCCAGATGATCCGTATGTGCAACGTGTTTTGCTGAAAATGGACGTTGAGCAACAAATGCTTTATGGCCTGATGTGTTGACCGGGTGTCCCAATGTTGAAGTCAGGAAAATATCAGGTGGTTGTCTCAAGTTTCCTTTTGATATGTGACTCTTGAACTTAGATTTTGGGTGCGGGGGAAACCTACCGACGCCTGACCTTGTCACAGTTCCTGCACAGGGGGATGGAAGTTATCTTATTTTCGCGGTTGATTTGACGCAGTCTGTTGTACCGTTGGCTTTCCCAGACCGCTTTAACACCATCTTTAAGAACATTTCCAATGATGAACTCGCCGTTGAAATCGTAGCAGCAGGGCACTACGTCACCGTTCCACAGGATTTGCATGATCAGACGCGATATCATGGGACAGATGACCTTCTCATGCCGATTCTGAGGATTATAGGATCGCCCGATACTATAGTTGTGAAGGTGACTAAACTCCACTTTCGTGCGTCCGAACCACTGAATTAAGAATCGGGCGTAGTTCCGAATCGGTCCGATGTACTTGACGCTAAAGACAGGCTTTCGGGACTGTAATTCCTTTTTGAGTTGAATAAAGTCCAGGATATTACGTCTTGTCCGCTCGTAGTTCAGTCCCCGGTGGATGTCCTCATACTCGGCGGGACCGACGCCGTAGAAGCTGACCTTAATCTTATCGACCCCGGATTGGATAATATCTCCGGCTAAATCCCCCTGCAGGAGAGATGCATTGGTTACAAAGAACAGGCGCGTATCGGGCAGCTTCTCTCTGGCGTAGCGAATCTTATGAACAAAGTTCTTGTCGAGCAGTGGTTCACCAAAACCCTGGAGGTGGAGGTCCTTTAGAGTGGACGGGTCGAACTGATCAACGATTGACCGGAAAACTTCGAACGACATTGTGCCCATAGGACGGCTTAATTTTTCTCGCGGACAAATCGTGCACCGCGCATTACAGAGTGATGTATTTTCCACTCGGATCTGTATGGGAGATTTCACTATATTCTGATCCATATTTTTTGAATACTATTGATGTCCCCAAATTTTAATCTTTCAAGAGTTTTTTTGCTGCCAGAAACACTTCAGTTGCAGTTATCTTTGTCATACATTGATGGTCTTTGGGACACACCTTCTTATGACATGGGGAGCAGTCCACTTCTTTTCTAATTACGATAGTATTATCCAAATTAGTAGCCGTGTAAGATGGATTTGTCGGACCCATGATAACCACCACCGGAATATCCAGAGCAACCGCATAATGCCGTGGACCTGTATCATTAGTGATTAAGAGATTACACCTTTGTATAAAAGGCTTCAACATCTCAAGATCAACTTTGTCGTTCCTGGTATCAATAATATTTGCACCACTTTTATTTAAAACGGCCTGAGCAATAGATTCCTCTCCCGGGCCGGATAATAGCAGAATTTTTGCCCCAAGATCTTTTTCGCATAGCTCGGCCAGCTCGGCAAAACGTTCAGAGGGCCAGCATTTAGAAGTACCGAAACTTGCACCTGGATTCAGCCCTATCACAAGATCAGTTTCTTCAATTCCGTACTTCTGAAATAGTGATTCTGCGCGTTTGAGAATCTCTTGCCCGATAAAAAGTCTCGGCTTTACCTTCTCAGGCACTTCCAGGCCCAGCCAGCGGCAAATCTCCAGGTAAGATTCCGTCGTGGACATGAGCACGTTCCGGTGATCATTGCGAACAGGTTTTGGACCGCCCTTCAGGAAAATTCCTCTGAAATTCTGCCGATAGCCGTATATGTTTTTCACCCCTGCCAGCCATACGCCAAGGACAGATCGGACAGAGTTTATCAGTATGACAGCTATATCAGCTTTGTAAGAGCGGATTTGTTCGGTCATGCGGCGGAATCCTGCCCAGGATTTATCCTCGCAATCGATAAAGCCATCGAACCAGGGTCCGTCCCTGAGTATTCCCTGGGCATTTTTTTTCACTATACCGATGATTTTAGTATTAGGAAAACTGTTGCGAAAGCAATCCAGTGCAGGGATAGCCATAACAATATCACCAACCCAATTTGGGCAGCGAATAATCAACGTATCAGGGTCATGCAGTCGCCTTTGCACCATATACATTTAGCCCGAACTTCCGGTCTTATTCCTGTTCCATAAATTGCAAGTATTTTATTAAAATGTTCGTAATCGCGCATAATACCAGATTTCAGCCTGTTTTTGTAGTTATTTATAGATTTGTGTGTGTTTATCATTGCCGCATTGCTTCGAAGTAAGGATTGCCAATGAGGTGAGCGATATTCTCCTTCCTGCCCGTGAAGTAGTTGTCAACGCTGAGTACGTCATTCCCGATATCGAGTAGCTTTTCGCAGAGATGAGACCCAAGAAAGCCACTCCCACCTGTAACTAAGAACCTATTCATTATCCGCTTCCTTTTTTCCACGCCGGGATCCCCATTTACTATCAATTTCAGTTCATTTTTCTGTGTTTACTGTTCTATAATACCAAACTATTTGAAAAATCCTACCGGGAATAAATATTTATTATAGATGGTGGGTTATGAGGGAATACTGGACCAATTGACCTTAATACGCAATTTGCCGGCCCTTATTGCTCAATACAGTTAATATGTGCTGGCATATCAAGTTAATGAGTCAATTTTCTCTTTGCAGATTTCCTTGGTTAATTCCATTAACTTTTGGGTACATTGCTCAAGATGAGCAAGGTCGACTTTTGTGATATTATATGAATTTTCGCTGAAGGTATGAGCTTGAGCATTATTCAGGAGTTTGAAGATTTTGTCCTGCCGGTCAGTTGTGCACGGGAAAACTGTAAGAAAAGCAGGTTTATAGCTTGCGACATACCTGCCGAGTTTTTCAAGATCACAGTTTTGGGGTTTATAACCGCCGAAGACTAATAGTACTGTTGTATAAAAGCATTTTATGGACTGATGGAGCTCAAAAAGAGCCTCATTGTACCACTTTTTTTCTAAATCATACTGGAAATGTCTGTAAAAGCGTTTTGCCTTTTCGTACCACTCGTCAAAATATTGCTGGGCGGCTTGTTTTCTTTTCTCGATGTCAATTTTGCGTTTTTTTTCAAATCTGAACCTTCCCGAATCGTAAAGCATTATTCCTTCTTCTCTTATATCTGAGAAGAAGCAGCGCTCCTCGTTTAACTGAGAGTTGACAAACTGAATATCATGAAAGATAAGATTTACAGTTGTTTCCGCACGATTAAGCTTGCCTTCGACTTTATTTTGCAGGTCTTTGTTATTAGCAGCATCGGCGTACTTTGTGACAACCAGAATATCAAAGTCGGATTTATATTCGTATGTGTAATCGTTCTCGGTACAAACATCTTCAACCCAGTTACCACGGGCATAAGAGCCAAACAGAATTACCATCTGAATATCGTCCAGTTCCTTGAGAATAATCTCTGTGATTGTCGCAAGCTCTTTAACCTTATATTCCGGCAGGTGCGACAATGATTGTTTCATGCTCGTTTTCTGGAGAGCGATTGCAGAAGAATTATCTCTTAGGTCTGTAGTGCGGCCTTTTGTTCTGTCACTGTCATGGGCGATGTCATATATAAAATTGTCGAGAAAATTCTTCTTGTCAGTAGCTGCTTTTGCAGATCTCCCAACGGATATTTCTTTAGTATTTTCTGATTCGCCGTGAGATCCGAAAAATTTTTCAAAATAGCCACAACTCAAGCAATCCCCCATACATCGAATGACTCCTTTGCCGAATTGCCGCACAACTACGAAGCAGTAGTCAATTTCTCTCCCATATATCAGGCAGTTTTTACACTCCCTCTCGCAGTTTGTTTTTTGCAGATATTCCCAGCAATGTCCTAATGAGCCTGATGTTGTAACTTTCTTTTCCTTGGGGGAACTCTTGCGCTGCAGGGTTTCCAGAAAAGATATGGCTTCAGAGACAGGGATTCTGTGCTTGCCTCCTACGGTTCTGATCGTACTAATCTTACCTTTATCGATCCAGCTAAGAATGGTAAAACGAGAGACACCGCAAAATTTCGCAAGCTCTGTTGTCGTCAAGTACTCTTTCCGCGGCCCGGTTACATTATATATTGTATTTCTTACTGGCATTTAAAAATCTTTTCATTTGAATTAACACATGCATTCTGCTTTGTTATCTTGTCAAATCAATCAAAGAAGTAGAAATTGTGAAGAAGTAGAGCATAGAAATTGTAAGCCATGCTTGGGAAGGTGTCAACATAATTTTGCTAATATTTTTTAGTCAGAATCCTTGCCAATTGTTTTTAAGTGTACTTATACACAGGCATAATAATCTAAATAAGTCTTCATCGATCCTTCTTTTCTTTAAGTTGAAATTTTTTTACGAACTTTAAAAAAAATATTTGACACATAAGGATGGTATAGGTAAATTGTTCAAAACGTTGATATGGGTAGATTGGTAAGGTTGCAACAACAAGTGCCACTACATATACGTTTTAGAGTCTTAAGATGAGCGAAAGGTTCGAAAGACAATGTTGCAGCCTAATAAATCCTATTTCTGTAGACTGTTTCGTGGAGTTAAATGAAATCGGATAAAAGTTGTGTGGCTTTGTACCGCAACCGATAGTGACGGAGCGCAAGATAAGTTCAATTTTTTTGAATAAGCCCCATGAAACGGATGATTTTGAAATAGCCGAATGAGTCGAAAAAGGGCGATACAATTAGACAGGAAGCTCCTTGGATTTGAAAACACATAGAAATATTTTTAAAAAAGTAATGGCTCGGTAATTAAGGCTGCTATCCAATGATATGTGATAATGACCCGGTTCTGTAACTTGTAGTACAATTGGGTTTGGCATCATAATATCGAGAAGGGATTGAATACTAGCAATGGACTGCAATAATTTTTTGACACTTCCCCAGTTCAGCAAATCAAAGCACGTTGGCTTAATCCATCTGGTTATCTCAAGGGCTGGCTGGTTTTTTTATCGTCAGTATTAACTCGGTGGTCGTCGGACGATAAGTTTTAAATTATGAGTTTATAGCAGAATCTTTAAAACGAAAAACAAAAGTTTCTGCAAAGCAGATTTGTGTAAAATGTTTAAGGCAAGATAAGCATTATTGCAGCCCACGGGGACGGAGTGCAGAGTAATTTCGACATTCTGGTTTTAGCTAATAAGAGGATATATTCCAATGGGCATTATTTCTGGTGCGAAAAAGGAATTTGTCAAAGGTGATGTGGGTAAACAGCGGAGAGGTTTTATGACAACGACCGAGCTTGCCAAGCTCTGTGGAGTTTCGCGTTTTACTGTTATCAATTGGGCCAATCAAGGCAAGATTAAAGCGATAAGGACTGCTGGAAAGCATTACCGGATACCATCATCGGAAGCTTTATCCCTGCTTAGGACTTTCGAAGAGAAAAAAGAGGTGGATGCGTCCGATTTAGGAGAACACTGCAAGCAAAAGAAGATATATCCGAGCAGCGAGGAGGAATGTAGAAATTGTTTATCCGATAACCAGAAGGGCAAGCAAGCAAAGGCTAAAAAGATAAAATTTTTGTATAACTTCGGCTATGGTATTGGTCGTGGTGTACACATTTTGAAAGAAAGGAGATAACATGCTTAAGAGTTTGGGAATTTTGATAGGTGGGGTGTTCATCGGTGCCGTAAGTGTAGAAATTGTTAGCAAGAAGTACCCGGACGCCGTTGACAAACTGCGAGCAAAAGCTCGCCGGATAACCTCGGAGGCAAAAGATGCTTTCAAGAATGGGTATAAAAATGCTACACATCCAAAGCCTGCTGCAGCTTAGATTTCAGAGGACAGACGGTAGGTTCAAAGCTGTTGTTTGTTCGTGACTGTTGCTGCCGTGCAGATGCCGCGAGGAAAAATCTCGCCCCTGAATGAAAGGTTAGAATAATGAGGAATAACAAATCAGAATCCCTTGGTGTTGTTGAAGACATATCCAGATTTACAGGGGTCTTTATTGGGACATTGGTGGTTTGGGGCAAGGTAATGGCCAACCGCATTAATGATATGACAAAGCCAAAACCGGGAACAAGGCCGGAGCAAAAGCCAAAACCGGCGATTGAGCCAATACCAAAACCAGAGCCTATGGTGTCACCAAAGATTATTGAGAAATCTGTAAACAGTCCGGTAGAAAAGAAAAGAGGACAGGCTAAAAAGGGCAAGAAAAAGAAAACATCCAAACGCACCCAGATAAAGAATAAAGCTGAAGCAAAGCGATCGAGTGGTAAGTTTTTCGGTGAGGAAAGTGCCGAAACCAATTAATTAAGAAAAGCGCAGAATTATGGAGAAAGATAAAGCAAAGGTTATAGCAATCGTTGGGACGGCATCTGAACATGCGGGTAATTTTGTTGGAAAAGCTGCAGCTTTAAGTAAAAAAATCGCGGGCGTTGCAACAGGCAACCTATCAGCCAGGAAAGGGATGCTTGACATGGCGGAAGAAGATACCAAAACCGTACCGAAACAGAAGACCAAGAAAAGCAAAGCGACTGAGCTGCAATCCGATCTTGTGGAGGCTCAACAGAAATTAGCTGAAATGCGGAAGGAGGCGGAAAAAACTCAGTCTCAACTTAAATCACAGATCGAGATTCTGCAGAGAAAAAACAACTCTCTGGTTTCCGAATTGGAACAGGCCATCAGTGATGTCAAAGAGCTAACAGCCAGCGATGGTGCGGTAAGAGCACGAGTGGCTGCACTGGAAACTGAGCTTGAAGCCGCTCAGCAGCAGTTGGAACATGTCCGGAGCAAAGCTGACAATACTAAAAGTAAAAAGCCTGAGTCGGCCGGCTCTAAAGCTAAGCTGGAA
>JAFGPJ010000207.1 GCA_016936275.1 Sedimentisphaerales bacterium | reverse complement strand
GTCAAATTGATGAATGACTGTGATAGATTTTACAAACTGTAAGAGCAGCAAGGATTCCTCCATAGCGCTGTTACCACCTCCTATCACGAAGATATCGTTGTCTTTATAGAATTCGGCATCACAAGTGGCACAATAAGATACACCAATGCCCTTATACTCCTGTTCACCTGGAATATTAAGCGGTCTGGGAGATGAACCGGTGGCAATGATTACAAATTTTACAGTATACTTGTCTTCACCGTCCAGTTCAACCCATTTTTCCTGGTCACTAAGATAAAGAGCCGTGATATCTGTTGCCAGCTTGAACCTGGCGTTATACTTTTGGGCTTGATTTCGCATATTGCCTGCCAGCTCGCGCCCGGCAATAGGCTCGACAAAGCCAGGATAATTGGCGACCTGGTGAGTGGTCTTCACTTGACCGCCCGCAGATGACTCATCTATCACTAAAGTCGAGAGAGCGGCTCGCGCTGTATAGATAGCTGCCGCCAGACCCGCCGGCCCGGCGCCGATGATAAGCACGTCATATTTTGACATATCTTCGCCTATCGTAGTCGTCATGTAGCACGGCCATCCTGGCCCTGCTTCAACGGGCTAAAAGCCCAGGGTACATAAAAATCAGGTAAACACGTCATTGAGGATGTTCTTTACTTCTTTGGCCGATTGAATACTGGAAGTGGCTTTCACAACCTTACCGTTGCGATAATAAACAGTGAACGGCAGCCCCCAAAAGCCCCGGCATTCCGGTAAACCTTTGATTAACGCAGCGACGGGAATATCAAAATCCATATCCCGAAATTGAATATCCGGGTAACTTTCCTGAAAAATTTCAAATATATCATAGACCGGGATACACATCGGTCCCATTCTTCCACAACAGACTGCCACTTTTTCATTTTTCTCAATCAACTCTTTGAGCTGCTCTTCCGTTTCAATATGCTCTAAATTCGTTTGAAGCATTTATTGTACTCCTTTTTCTCCGCCACAGAATTACAACAATAACAAATCAATACTCTTCAATACTCCTTATATCTATTTTCTAACCAGACTTTTCTGTAATTGCAGATTAAGTTTATTTAGTAACGGCAATATCTTTACTTGAATCTTTGCTTTCAACGTCAATCTATTCTGCCAAAAGCGGGATGGCAATTACCGAAGAAATCCACAAAAAAGATCTTCTTCAATAGAGTCCAAACTTGCGCTTGTCATAAAAGATCGTTTCTTCTAAGAAAGAGGACACGTTCCCGTGGGGCAGGAATCGCTTGTCTTGCTACTCTGTCCAACCGCAAATCCTGAAAACAATTTCTGCGTATCCGAGCTTCCACACTTTTCGCAGACGTGCTTATTCTTGTTGCCGCTTTTTTCCAAAAACTCCATTTTATGGCCACACTTATTGCACTGATATTCGAATATTGGCATCGTTATATCTCCTTTCACACCTAAAAAAGAACTTGCGCAAAATACATTATTCTCAAGTATGGCATAGAATCCATATCTGATTTACCGTGCTGAATCTAAGACAGAAAACTCGAACCAGCAAAGAAGATGGGGATGGTGTTTAAGGCTAAGCAGACACACCATCCCCCCAGAAACGCAGAAGCCTCTAAAATGAATTGTTGGCTCTTCGCTTCTTATTCCTTGGAGTCTTTCTGGCTCTCGATTTCTTCTATTCGTTTCTTGATTCCATCCAGGCTATCTTCAAGGTATTCTGCCTGTCCCTTTAGGGCATCGATTTCCTGCTGGGCTGATAAGCCTGTGGCGAAAGGTGTTCCGCCATAAGCGTATGGGTTTACAGCGCCGCCCCAGGCCGGCAGACCATATCCGGCTCTGGACCATCCGGGTAGACCGGTTGCGTAGTACCAGTTTCGACGGCCCCAGCCGCCCCCTCGGCCCCAACCACCGTAACCGCGGCCGCCCACCGGATTCATATAACCCGGAACGCCATAGCCGGCACAAAAACCGGCTGCTCTACCTGTCATTGGTCCCATACCGGCAGGACCTGTTCCATCTCCACGTGGCATAATAAATCTCCTTTCGAAAAATAAGATTAAGCTCTTGTCATTGTAGTGCCGCACTTCGGGCAACTTCTCGTATTGCAAGGCTGGCCGGCCACATGGGGGACTACTGCTGCGCATTTCGGGCATATACAATTTCCGCCCGGTCCTGCGGCATACGGGCCACCCATTCTGCCTCTGCCTTGACCTTGACCTTGACCCTGTCCCATTCCACGGCCTGTGCCGCGTCCCTGGCCTGCAGGGCCTGTACCATCTCCTCTCGGCATAATATCCATCCTTTCTGCAATGAGATGCTAATTAAAATCTACCACCAATACCCAAATCTTGCCCTACCGCGGCCTCTGCCCCGACCGAAGCCTCTGCCGAAACCAAAGCCTCTGCGAAACCAGGGAGCTACTCGGCCGCCATAACCATACAAACCTGCACCATAGGGCCTGACTGCCGGCACGCCGGAACCGTAGAAACCGGCTCTGCCCATAACAGGATTCATGTAACCAGGTACGGGAAAACCCGCACAGAAACCAGCAGCTCTACCTGTCATAGGCCCCGATCCTGCCGGGCCTGTTCCATCTCCAAATGGCATATTGATCACCTCCTTTCCAATATTTTCAAGATTCTTAACTTTACGACTAACGGGCACACCCTGTAATCCCGCAAAACCTTTCACTTCGCCCGGATTTTCTTCGGAGACTGTCAAGGCACAAAAGCCTTGACCTCGTCCTGTCATCGGGCCTTGGCCTAACGGCCCCGTACCATCAAAACCTGGCATTTATTCGACCTCCTTTACCAAATCCACAGCATTTCTAAACGTTTTGCTCTTTCTGAAAATCATTTCACCAACGTCACATCCAAGGTCCCGTGCGATAACTGGACACTTGGCTTTTAGTACGAAGAATATATTCTTATCTACATCACTAAGGGTCTCGTAGTTGCCCTGTCCCTTGGCAATCACCAGATCAGCTTCTTTGAAACGATCAACAAAAACCTCCGAGCAGGTTTCCAAAATCGTCCCGGGCCCATCAGAGCCGTTGTCAATCACCTCTACAATCCGGGGTAAACCGGCAAGAACCGCATCTTCCATTGTCGCATCATTGATTACGGCTGATCCCTTGACAACTACGGTAACCTTTTCTATGGGTAACTGCTCAATCAACAGGCGGTCAAAGATAATCTCGCCGGCATTATCAGCAATATAGAGTATCTTTTCGGCCTCGCTTATTGCCCGCTGAAATGGTTTCAATTGCATATCGGAGAATTCAGCGGCCAAACATTCGCTGATCGTCTTTTCAAGGTCGCTTTCCTGTAATCTGCTATTAACTCCGAAATCGATGATATTACCCGCTATTGCCAGCCTTATTGCTGTCTCAAGCATATCTTTGGATCCAGTGATATATGTGCGCATTTGTGAATATAACTGGAGTGCCGCATTATTAAATTGCTTCTTAATATCACGATATGGATCTTCAGTCCCCACTAATTCACGAATCAATCGATGTATCTTCTGACCCATGACAGGCGGACTCTGACTCATATCTAAATCTTTAGCAAGAGCAAGAACCTTTCTGAGCACCTGCTCGTGAATCTTCTTATCGTCAGTTGCCAGTCTGGCGGCATCAAGTGCCTGACGAACAAAACAGGGAATACAATCCAAGAAAATCCTCATAGCTCTACGTACCTGTCTGAAAAACACACATCTTAAATCCAGTGGCCTTCAACATTGGCCTGGCCTACCTCTTCCAATTTGCCTGATTTGAACGAATCTATCGCCTGCTGGACTGTTTGTTCATCAGCAAGAAATACCTTTACCTTAGCTGCACTAAGCGTCCTAAATGCATTTGGGCCCACATTACCGGTTATTACTGCATCAACATCGAGATTGGATATGTTCTGTCCAGTCTGAATCCCCGCTCCCTGAACAGTGTTTAAATTCAACGTATTGTCATGTGCCTGAAACTTTCCTGTCTCTGTATCCGCTACGATAAGCCACCTGGCCCGCCCGAATCTTGGATCAATCTCGCTCGAAAGCTCTTGCCCTTGTGATGTCACTGCTACTTTCATTTGTTTCTCCTATTGTCGTTCGCCTTAGACTTAGACCCCGTCCCCGTCGGTTGCGCAAACCGTCATCAGCATTGCATTACTTTCTTTTATCCACGTCCACCCTTCCAGCCTCGGCATCTGCGAAATCCTCTGCGCGCCCCGGGCCAGAAACCGGGCAGGATATATTGCGGCTTACTCAACCTACCTGTCTCGTACGCATTTATAATTTGTTCTGTAGGGCCACTAACAAACGGTAAAACCTGAATTCCCGACCCGTTTATCATCTCTGCCAATGGCCTGGAGATTGCCCCGCAAATCAGGACTCTTACGCCAAGTTGCTTCAGCATAGCGGCTCTATTCGGCCCGCTTTGTTCAACAAGGACTATCTCTTGGCGATCCTTTTCTCTTCCTTCTTCGAACTCGATAACCAATAGTTTGTGAGCAAAGTCGAAAACGCTCGAAACACGGCCCTGCCAAACTGGTAAAGCTACCTTCATAAGCAATCTCCAAATTACATCGTGCAATTCTCGTGCCAGCTTACATCTGAAAAATGTATTTCTCTAATTCATTGTGAAAAAGGACTTTATGTATATAAGAGAAATCATTACAAATAATCTGACGATTCTTTTATTGCATTTTGCAATAGATGTGAAGCTCCGTTTTCTTGCAAAATGCAATATATAGTATTAAAGGTGAGAATAGAGATCAGGAGGATTCTATTCGGTTCTGATATTCAGGCCCTTGAGTTTTCTGAATAGCGTGCTGGCATTTATTCCCAACTCTTTGGCGGCGGCTGTCCGATTACCTTTGTTACGACGAAGTGCTCTTTCTATCATGAGTGCTTCGGTCTGCCTTAGGGTTCTGAAAGTGCTAATGTCAGAATCCTTAAATGTAATTGATTTCTTCATTGAAGGTGGTAGATGCCGTGTTTCAATAACATCACCCTGGCAGAGAACGAAGCAATGTTCGATGCTATTTTCAAGTTCGCGTATGTTACCGGGGTAATCATAGTTCAACATAGCCGCCATAGCATCATCGCTGAGACAACATATGTTCTTATTATAGATCCCGTTGAAACGATGGATAAAATGCTCTATCAGAAGTGGGATATCCTCACTTCTATCCTTTAGAGGCGGCAGAGGTAGTTTAACTACATTTATTCGATAGTATAGATCGTTCCTGAATTTGCCCTGCTCAACTAACTCAACCAGACCTTTGTTACTTGCGACGATGATTCTGACATTCGCTTTTTCGGAAGAGACGGCACCCACCGGCTCATACGTTTTTTCCTGCAGGACACGGAGCAGCTTAACCTGAATAGCAGCAGACACGTCTCCAATCTCGTCAAGAAATAATGAGCCGCCCTGAGCAAGAGCAAATCGGCCGGGCTTGTCCTTTTTAGCATCCGTAAATGCCCCTGCCTTGTAGCCGAACAATTCAGATTCCAATAAAGTGTCAGGAAGGGCGCTGCAGTTGACAGCGACAAAAGATTTTTCTCTACGCGGACTTAAATTGTGGATTGCTCGTGCAAACAGCTCTTTTCCAGTGCCGGTCTGACCCTCAATTAGAACTGTACAATCGCTCTCTGCGACTTGTGGCAAAATATTAAAAAGCCCCTGGATAATGTGGTTTCTACTGATTATGTCCTCATAGGTGTACTTATCCTGAACTTGCTTGCGCAATTCTTCAACGACTGTCATATCCCGGAAAGTCTCTACTCCGCCTATAACTCGCCCCTTGTCATCTTTAAGCAGTGCTGTAGATATTGTTATAGCCTTTCGTCCTCCTTCAGCATCAATAATATGTACGGGTTTATTAATCACGGGACTGCCAGTGTCCATCGTATATCGTAGAGCACAATCCGTCTCACAGACGCTGGCTCTTAATACATCTTTGCATATTTGGCCAATCGCTTTTTCCCGAGGTATCCCGGTTATTTCCTCGGCGGCTCTGTTATAGGTCGTGATATGCCAGTTTTTATCGATTGTGAATACACCATCTGCGATGCTGTCCAGAATTATATCTCTTTTTTTGTAAGCTTCAGGATTCATATACATCATTATACCGTATTGAAGCATTTAAGCAAAAGCATAAGGTCTGGATAAGAAGCAGTTAGCTTTACATTAGCAGTGGTAAAGAATATCCATATAAAGTTCGGGCATTCATGTGAACGTGTCGCTTGATCCGAGCATCTTGCGAATACAATTTGTGGTAAGTCCCAAAATGACGAATTTCCCGCCCGACCTTATTATATAACGAGATAGTCAAAACTTTATCTGACATTTACTGAATAATGATGGTATGATGACAGCGTAACGGAGCGAAGGCGTAGCCGGAGCGGAGTTATGTTGTCGCGAGACCAAAGAAAGGAATGTCAGAAAATGACTACAGACCAAAAAATTACCAAAAACAAAGTCGGCCTGCTGGAACTGGCAAATCACCTCGACAACATATTACAGGTGTGCAAGGTCATTATAGTGCTTTTGCAGTAATAGCGCCGACGAGAAATCTTGAGTTCTGATAATGCAAATAGAGATCATACAGTTGTTTCAGGGTCATTTTGCCGTTGGAGGTTTCCGAAACTGTTTGATCAAGAAGCACAAGCCGCGACAATATCTGACTACTCATCCGGCATCGCCTAATCTTCAAATCACTCGATCTCCTGCTGACGACACAACTCTCGAAAAATCCTGCTATTTAGAAAGATATCAGAACTTGATAGAGATTCTTCAATTACCCTTGATCGCAGGTATTACTTTATTCAACGACATCGTCCGCATCCTCATAGTCATTTTTGCGAGTAACAGAACCATTCCGGGCAAAAGAGTTCTTCCGGGCCAAAGAGTCCTTCAGCGCATCAGGATCTTTGAGGTCATTGGGATCTACGCGGTGGTAATTTATCCGGTAGTGTGGAGACGCAAATGCTGGTTCCGGTTCATCAGCATTGTTGCATGTGCGACCAGAGAAGGTAGCGTCAGGCTCAGACTCCTTGCGGATATCGCTGAAGTGGTTGATTGGGCCCTGCATTGAGGCACTGCCGGGTTCGGACTCATTGACGGCGCTGCTTGTACAAACAATCTGTTTATCAGCATCCTTGTCCGCCCAGCTTGAGGTTAAGACGACCGTACAGAATATTGTCAGCAACAATACAAATCCCATGATACCCAAAACTAACTCCTTCATTTTATCCTCCATCTAAACAGTCATGTCTTTCGGTTTAGTTTGCTTTTCTGATTTGCTCCGGCTATACCCCTTCTGAATAGGTGTTCTGGAAAGGCATAATAATAATGGGGCTTATAATACCGTTCGGCAGCATTTGGTCCTCATCCGGCGTAATGTCGATTACGCCGATATCACCCAGCTCGGTTGTTTCGCTGCCGCCATCGTCAAGGGTAGCACCGATATTGGTCACGTATCCCTCCGGCCACTGGGTCGTATCGCACATCGAAATAATGGTGCCGTAAATCTGTGCATTGCCGCGCACGTCCACAATGCCACCTACTATCGCTCCGGTAAGCACGTTGTTCTCGCTTTGCTCTGGATTGGTGTTTCCCAGGTTCACGTTGAAATGTGGTGCCAGAATAGTGGCCTCCTGTGTGCTGGATGTATTATTGAAGGTTGCTTCACCCGTAAAGTAGAGGCAATTATACATCCATTTGAATGTTTCCGGCACATCGGTCACCATCACGCCGTTAAAAGTGCAGTTCTCGAATCGTACGTTATTGTAATATGAGCTGCCGCTCTTTGAGCAGTCGATGTACAGAACCTCTTCGAAAGTGCAGTTCCTGAACAGTGCGTTGCGGTTGTCCGGCAATTTGGCGTTTGTGAAAGTCTGGTTTTCGTAAACGTGACGGTCCAGTCGCCTGTTCGATGTATAGCTTGGTGTTCCGTCTCTGGGGTAGTTGTAGTTACCAGCCGCATGCGGGAAGTATTCAGTCTCTCTGTCTTCACTCGGACACGATGGTATATCTGTAAGGCCGGAATTATATCCATCCGTGTCATAATCGTCGATGTCCATACCCGGCACGTCCTGGTACGGTTGTCCGTAATTGATGCCTTCGTGATAGGCTTTGATTTCATCATCAGGTCCGTAGTAACGGTCTTCGTAATTGCTGCCTAACGGATTGCCATTTGCGTCGACAGGATTGCCATCCGCATCCAGAGTCTCCAATTGATAGCTCTGCTCCTGAATTTGCTCCAGGGTCAAGACCGTGTTAACAGTTCCGAGTATGCTTGAGTCACTGGTCATGTTATAAGGTGATATTTCGGCGCGATCCCAGGTGCTAAAGATATCTCCGTGAATTGTCGATTCTCCTGTAAGCCACATTCGGCCCCTGCTGGCGACGGCGTAATTCAATACGTCGTTGTCTTTTTGAATGGTCGTCCCTATGCTGACTCGTCTTGTTACCTGACCGTCATTTCCGATTCCCTCAAGCATGATGCTATAGGTATCAGCCCGGTAAAACCTGACCTGAAAAGAGCCGTTTGCTGCCCCATAGTTAGCGATGGGTGTTATAATGTTAGTTGTGGTCTGTTCTGCCTGATTGCTCACCCATGGCTGTGCCTGCACCTGCGAGCATAATATGCTCCAAACCTCGTCGGCCTGGGCTGTAGTAACCGTGTTATACGGGGTGCGTGGCAAAAGACTGAGAGTGTTTGCTATGACAAATCTTCCACACTCCAGGCCGGATTCGGCGGCTGATAAGGCAGAGTTGATCTTGTGCTGGTTTGAAGCTAGTTGTACGTTTGCGCCTGACATGGTTGCCATTGAGACAGCCAGAGCTGAAAATATCAGAACGAAAATCATTGCTATGATAAGTACAACGCCCTTGTGTCTCAGATGGGGCGACTTTGCTAACGGTTTCATTTCTCCCCCCCCTAAAAAAAAGAACCATACAGACAGCGTCTTGGCACTTCTATTTGCTAATTAAAGTATACGAAATATGTAGCAAAAAGAGAAAAATTTGGTACCTATGTCATGAATTAAAGAACTCCTCTAATCAGATATGGGACTCTATTACAATACTATCCTGAGCAAGCTTATGCATTTTGATTTCATATGTTTTGGATTATACCTTAAACTGATGGAGACAAATATATTTTATAGGACATTTCTGCTCAGCGACATATACATTTGTTTGTCACTATAAAAATTAGGATGACCAGAAAAGGATTGGGAGTATTAAGCAATATTGAAAATCATTATTTAAGTGTGACTTTCTCTCGACGATTCATGCCGATTTAGATAGCGATCCCAGGAGAAGATTGTCTTTTAGAGCTGACGGTAATATCCATATTAAAACGCTGCTAAAATCAAAAAGACGCGGCTCTGCCATATCGCCCGCATTGGTTGCCACTATGATACTTATTGTGATAGGTGTGGGGCTGCTGAGTCTTGGATTAAACAGTCTTATCTACTCGATCCGAACGGGCTCAAATACTGTCGCCCGATGCGTTGCCGATGTGGGTCTGACCGTGGCGTTGTTTGAGCAAATTAGTCGGACAGACTCCTATGTCTGAAAAAGGCCAAGTTGCAAAGCTGTCAATAGCCGACTCTACTGTATCGGGCAGCATCAGAAGAGGTTCCGCCTCCCATAATATAGTAACCAGAAAATGCTCTCGCAATTGGCCGTATGAACTCTTCTATCTTCATTGCGGCCGCGGCCAAGACAGTTGGTGGCACATATATAATATCACCTTCCTGTAGTAATACGTCTTTAGAGGCATCGCCATGAGCAGCCGCGCGGTCAAAGTTAAATTCGAAGATTTTGGGTTTAACATTCTTATTTACCGAGGGTCTTATTACTTGGATACGATCTACCCACGCCAATACTGTGGGGCTTCCTGCGAGTGCTATTGCACCCAAAACCGTATCGCGTCCGGTATAGACCTGAGCGCCTGGACTACTCACCTGGCCCAAAACGTAGTATCTTTTACTTCGGAATGCAACGACTCGAACATCGATCGGATATTCACCCTCAATCTCATAAAGCTCCAGAATCTTTCCCCCCAAGACATTTGCCACTTGTGAAGGTGTCTTTCCCGCGGCATCTATCTCGCCAATAGTTTCAAAGCTTACTTTGCCGTCTGGACGAATTTGCTGTCTTTGCAAGTCGATTTCCGGAACTCCCGAGCAATGTATCTCAATTTCATCCGGCGGATGCATAATATACCTTTCTGATGAGGCATCGATCTCATCCGGCATTAGAAATGCGTGTATGTCTTCCGGATTGGATGAAAAACAACCTGTTAAGCTAACTGTAAATAGCGATAATATCATCCATATTACTATCCAGGAGCACTTCATTAACTTTCTCCTTTGATTTGTGTTGTTAGATTTTTGATTGTAAATAGCACTCTTTTGACTCTTTTGTTAATATAATCGGCATATATCAACTCCGAGCATGAATTCTCGAAATGTTTTATTTTAAAAGCTCTTATATCCTAAGCTCTTATTGCTAATATATTTAAAGTGATACTACTTTAATTTACTATAGTAAGAGTGGAATCAAATATCTTCCGGATACTGTCATTTTTCGACAATTTTATTAAATTATGATGTAATATTGATTGATATACGGGTATAATCACCGATGAATTCGTACAACTGTAGTAAAATGCCTGTTGTCGACAAAGGAAGTCCGGTCTATAAAACAGAAGCTTATTACACCCAGATCGACACATCGTTTGCAGGGATTCTGTCCAGGGCATGCTCTTGAACCGACACTTCGGAAATATATGAGCATCAGGTCCGATACATGGATTACAAAAATGGCAAGGGAATATCACCCGCCGCAACAGTATTTTAACAGAAAAATCCGTATATTAAACGAATTAAGCGTGTTGATGAGAAGTGGATACCCCTCAAGAAGGCATTTTCTGCCGAGAAGGAGACGCTGAAAACCACAGAAACATCAGTTATCGTTTGAAAAAGAGCATTTTGCTGGGATTTTGATGTGTGCGCAATGTGCGCAGATCCGTTGCATATCAAGCTGAGGAAAGACTCTAAAAAAAAATGTTATCAAAACAGATTTTACTTGCATCGCAAAAGGAAATGCTGTATAATCATATATTTGAAAACAAAAGGGGGAGATGTGGTGGTAAATCGTATCCCCCCTAAAAGGCGTTTCTCGGTGAAAAGTACAGATGCGGCGATTGTAGTTTGAAAAAGGGCATTTTGTGTGTCCTGCGATAAGTTATATGTGATGTGTGTGAATCCATAATAGATCAGCGAACTGCAAAGGTATTGTGCGAAAGCAGCACCTTGTTCTCAATGGATTTCACAAGAACCAAGATTACCTGGGGGTGAAAAGCGTGTCCAAAAGCAAATATAAGTTGTTGTTTGTAAGGGACTACGGAGGATTTTTCCCGAAACTCACAAGAGAGGATGGCGCCTTCCCACAACTATTATCGAGAGGGATTAGCAAGTGAAAACCTATGTGACAGTCTACTTTGGGACATTGCTACTGGCAATGCTTCTTGTGCCGATTATTTCGCGACTGGCTAAGTGGTATCGTTTGGTCGATACTCCCGGTCCGAGAAAGGTGCACAAGGTCTCTATCCCGCGTATAGGCGGTATTGCTTTTGTGATATCGACACTTGCTCTGGTGCTGGGAGTGTTTTTCTTATCTAATGACATCGGTGAATCTTTTCGTGAGTCCTGTACGGAATACATCGCACTATTGGCAGGAGCTGTTTTCATGTTTGCGGTCGGCTTGTTTGATGATCTACATCCTGTGCGAGGCTATATCAAGCTTTTGTGCCTTATCGCGGCCTCGCTGGCGATTTGTGCCTCTGGGGCAACCATTTCTTCCATCTCGCTGGGGACATCGTTTGAATTTGAGACTGGTTTGGCTGCCTGGCCGCTTACGATATTGTGGATCGTTATGATTACGGTGTGTATGAGCGTCATTGACGGATTAGACGGTCTTGCTGCCGGAGTAGCAGCCATTGTTTGCGGTACAATGGTACTGATAGCTCTTTGGAGCGGTCAGGCAGCCATGGCGATTCTGATGCTGGCTTTGCTGGGCAGTGTGACGGGCTTTTTGATATTTAACTTCTATCCCGCAAAGATTTTCATGGGCGACTGCGGATCGATGTTTCTCGGCTTTATGATCGGAGCCGGGAGTATAGTATGCCAAACGAAAACTTCCACACTCATAGGATTGGCGATTCCATTTCTTGTACTGGTTATTCCGGTTTTCGATACGGGCTTTGTAGTTATATGTCGGCGAATTCTCGATCGGCGATCGGTATTCGCTCCGGATCGTAGCCACTTGCATCACCGTCTTTTGGATCTTGGTTTGCGCCAGATAACAGTGGTTATAATTATATATGCAGTGACAGCTATAAGTGCCAGCATCGGAGTGCTTATAATAACCGTGCAAGGCGGATGGTCGTTTGTGCTGCTGGCTTGTGGAGTACTTTTGATGCTTTCCATGTTCGCATGCCTGCAATGTAGCTATTTTCGCAAGATATTAAAAGCTCTAAAACGCAACAGGACCATCGCACGTAAAGTAAAAGCTGAAAGGCGTATTTTCGAGACTACTCAAGTGAAGATGCGCGAATCCAAATCTTTCGGCGCATGGTGGGATACTCTGTGTACCATGGGCAAAGAAATGCGTTTTCAAAGTATTGGATTGTGGAATCGCCGGAACGGCCGCTATGTAAGGAAATATTTATGGAATGCACCGGAAGGAAAGTCCATGAGCGGCAATACTATAAATCTTAGATTGCCGCTTAATAGAAATGGAGAAGCGGAATGCGAGATAAGAACATGTATATTGGCAGATGGCTATCTGGAACAGGGCGGCCGACAAGCCATGCTGCTAAGCCGGTTGATGGACGAGTTCCCACCGCCGGAGCAGGAGAAAGAAGCCGAAAAATTGGATCTATTTAGCTATACGAAACGCCGACCTAAGATAGAAGAAAAAGTGAGAGACTTGACAAATACAGAGACCCTGAAGAAGCCGGTACAAATTCCCACATCAATTGACGTAATGGGAATACCGGTGGTACCATTTGAATCGTACGATCAAGCCCTCGAATGCATTGAAGGGATAATTGAGTCGAACCTCAAGTCGCGGTGGATTGCGATCAATCCGATCAAGATTTATAATGCCTGGCACAAACCTGAGTTACTGAATATTCTGCAACAAACAGACGCCGGTATATGTGACGGGGTTGGCGTCTCAATCACTTCCAAGATACTTTACGGAAGAAATATTAAGCGATGTACCGGATGTGATCTGTTCTTCAAACTTCTTTCTCTGGCGTCCCAGAAAAATTGGGGTGTATATCTACTGGGTGCCTCTGCCGAATCTAATGCTGCCGCACGCTCGAAACTGCAGAAGATGTATCCAGATCTGAGGATTGTTGGTTGGCAGGATGGGTATTTCGAGGACTCACAAAAGGTTATTGAACATATAAATTCCAGCAAGGCTAAATTGTTATTCGTCGCCATGGGATCACCAAAACAGGAAAACTGGATCCAAAACAATTGGCAAGCTATCAATGCGAACATTTGCATGGGCGTTGGGGGCAGTTTCGATATCGCATCTGGTACTCTTAAAAGAGCCCCAAAGGTTTTTCGCATGACCGGCACCGAGTTTCTGTACCGTCTTATATGTGAACCGGGTAAAAGATGGCCTATACAAAAAGTCCTGCTTCCCTATTTCCTCCAAGTCATAGGAAAAAAAGCAGTTAATTTAACCCTGTCGGATGAGGGGCAAACGGACTGAGTGAAGCATTAGGAGTGTCCGAATCGTTTCGTATTAGAGACACAAAAGAAATAGTCAAGAAATATAAGTTGGGTAACGATTTTTTAGTGAACGTTAAATGTAGATCTGCCGAAAGAAATAGATCAGATTGATTATAAGGATAAACGAGATGAACGATTTAGAAGATAAAAACAACAGCAATGCGTACTCGGCTGGAGAAAATAACCAGTTCAATCCAGATCCTATAGTGCAGTCAAGGGATGATTCCAGCAAATCCACCGATGGAATAAAGCTCACAGAAATCATGCCTATTGCCAAAAAGCCAGTATCGGTAGTCGATGCAACATTACTGCCTCATCAGTTTACGGGGGGGGGAATTAGGCAAGCCGCGCCTTCATCGACAGAACTCCTGGCGTCAATCCTGCGATTCAAATGGACAATTTTGGTAGTATTCGTTCTCGTAGCCGCTCCTGTGGTCGCCGCTATCTGGACCCAAATGGTCCCTAAATATCAGGCCAGAGCAGAAATACGAGTTCGGCCTATTATACCGCGACTAGTCTTCCGGACAGAGGATAACGGAATGATTCCATTATACGGCTCATTCTTGAACACCCAAGTCTCCATTATCAGGGGCATGACAATCCTTCAACGCGTATTAGACCGAAAGGAAATCCAGGAGACACAGTGGTACAAGAAGCCTCAGCAATCACTTATAGAACGGCTGCGTGGAAATCCAACTACTCCCATCGAAAGGCTCAATGATACTCTTTCAGTTCGGCCACGATCACGAACCGAGATAATTGACGTCAGCTTTGCGGACTCCAATGTCAAAGATGCCAAACTTATTGTGAATGCGATATTGGACGAATACATACAATATATTGGAGAACAAACTAATGCGGAAGAGGACAAGCTCTACCAGCAACTGACTGAACAATATAGATCTTTACAAACACAAATCCAGGGGCAGGAGGCAGCCACTGCCGCGATTAGCAAATCGCTCGGCACGGAAACTCCGCAGGAACTTATTTCCAGCAAAAGGCTTCGTCTGGATGAGACACAAGCTCGTCTCAATGCTCTGCGACAGCGAATTGCTGTATCGGAATGGGAGATCAAACACTCCAATCCTGACGACAGCAACAATATAGCGGCGGTTGCTCCCGCCGACAGCAATGAGTTGCACTCAAAATACTTTGATGATGCGGAATGGCTTAGACTTGATGCCAACGTGAGGATTATGCGACACAATATTGAAACCAGTCTGCGCACTCCTAAGCATCCGGATACGATTCGGGCACAAAAGGAGTTGGCGTCCGCGGAGGAAGCGCTTAGATTGCGGGAAGCGCAACTGGTCGAGTATCAACTGGCCCGGACAAAACATGCGGAGGAACTCCTGGCTGCAGAGCTCGAAAAGCAACAGGCAGAATTTATAAAGCTTTTTGATACTGCCCAATCACTCGATAAGCAGAACAACTCACTGCGGCACATGCATGAGTTGTTCGACGCGGTTCGCCAGCGTCTGGAGCAGAAGAATGTGGAGCGTGACGTCCCCGGTTCAATCGAGGTGTCAATGCGGGCTTTCGCATCTTCCCGGCCTTACAATGACCGTCGAATTGTGTTCACAGTCATGTCACTGGCTCTGGCCTTAGGCATGGGAGGTGGTTTTGCATTCCTCAGAGCCGGCAGGAATCAGGCTATTTATACTTCCAAGGATATGCCCTATCCAATGCAAGCTCCGTTACTTGGGTACATACCCGTGACACGTATCAGCAAGTTACGAGGGAAATCATTATACGATGAAATAATGCGGAGTCGGTCTCACCTGATCGAATCTGTCCGGATTGTGCGAACAGTATTA
This sequence comes from Sedimentisphaerales bacterium, assembly GCA_016936275.1. Taxonomy (GTDB): domain Bacteria; phylum Planctomycetota; class Phycisphaerae; order Sedimentisphaerales; family Anaerobacaceae; genus JAFGPJ01. The sequence continues at coordinate 7,498 of JAFGPJ010000207.1, read as the reverse complement.
TTGTCGCGGCTGAATGGTCAGAACTGCGCTACTCTACTCATTACCAGCTCCGATGAGGGAACCGGCAAAACATCCTTCACGATGATGTTAGGCAAAAGTCTTGCTCAGGCCGGAAAGAATGTCCTCATGATAGATTCGGACTTACACAAGATGTCCCTGACGAAGCAGTTCGAACTCTCCGATAAATTCGGCCTAAAGGACTCCTTAAGCGGCGGCTCCACAGACAAACAGTATGTTTTCCCAACTAATACGCCCGGGCTGAGTATCATGCCTGTTGGGAAGAAAGACAATGATAACGCGGTGTTTGAACAAACAGCAAATGGAACTTTCAAAGCTTTTATTAGCCAACTGCACAAACAATACAACATCATCCTGCTTGATAGTCCCCCGATTCTGGCACTGGCTGATGCAGCAATACTTTCAGGCCAGGTCGATGGCACGATTATCGTGGAGCGGGAACTTGTATCGAGGCGAGCGAATATAATTGATGCTCTTGCCCGTCTGGATTCTGCCGGGGGGTGTGTTTTAGGAACCGTCTTTATTGGTTCGAGCGATTACGAAAAATACGGATACGGTTATCATTATAGCAATTATACCAAAACCACCTAGCCACGATTTTCTCGTAATTATAGGGGCTTATCTATAAGTATGTGGCTATTACGTTGCTGTTGAGAAAATTTAGGCTTACCGCTTACTACCTGTGAAAATCGCCTTTTTGAATTTATAGAACAATCCCATAAGCCCTTGCCAAACAAGGCTTTATGGCCTAATCTGTTTAACAGCAAATCTCAAACAAGAAAGTGAGTTTTTATCGGTGGAGTAAGCCTGATTCCTATTATGCCCAAGTTCACAGCTTTTTATAGAATAGTAGCTTGCCGAAAAGCCGATTAGCAATATAAAATAGTGAAGATTATCGATTAATATCTATAGGAATGAGGTGTTCAGATGCTTCCTGGACACGGATGCGTATTATTGTCGCATAAATATTGTGTTAGCTAAAATAAGCATCGAGAACAATGTCATAATTGAAGCTATTACAAGGAGTTACACTGATTTTTTCAGTGCAGCCGACGGGGACGGAGTTTATCCGGATTTGAATATAGATACACCTTATCTAACCTTGAGTTCACGATAATTTCTTTAAGAAGTGTTCTGAAATTAACCGAGACTGCATTCGTAAAAATCAGCATCGGAAGTGGTGCTATAATCAGTTTGTAAGTCAAAAAAGCCAATCTGATATACCATCCGTTTCTGAGTCTGTCCTAAAGCTGCGATTTATTGCCGTTCATTCAAACGCTTAAGTATGAGTATTCGCATCATAGCTTTATATATCCTGGTGGTCGGTCTTTCCATCTATGCATGGAAAGACTGGTTCAAGAGCCTCTGCGGATTGATTTTGATGATGGTTGTTCTTGAACACAATAGTATGCCAAGAGGCATGCTAGGCTTCCAGGGACTCAACATGTGGAACGTGCTGTTCGTGATGATATTCCTGGCTTGGTTGGCAAGTCGTCAGCGAGAGGGGCTGGTCTGGGATATGCCTCGTCGCATGAATATTCTGCTGCTCCTGTACCTCGCGGTGATCGTGTTTGGTCTATTGCGGGCTGCTTTAGACCGCAGCAATATTCCGGAGTATCCTCTTAAGAGTCTGATCGGCGACCATTTCATCAACACGGTCAAATGGGTCCTGCCGGGCGCTTTGCTATTCGATGGTTGCCGTACCCGCCGCCGGGTTATTCTGGTCCTTGTCTGTATACTTTCAGTGTACTTCCTGATTTCAATCCAAATCATACGGTTTATGCCGTTGGCAGCGGCTCTGGGCGACGAGGATGTATTGGAATGGGCCCGCATAAGCCTTGGACGGTATATGAACTATACGGCGGTCAATATTTCCGCCATGCTGGCTGGAGCATCGTGGGCGATCTTAGCGGCCCTGCCGTTGGCCCGGAAGAAGAAGTACCAGATTTTGCTTGTGGCAGCCGCCGGTGCAGTTACTCTAGGCCAGGCGCTTAGTGGTGGAAGAGCGGGGATTCTGGCTTGGGGTGGCACCGGATTGCTGATGTGCCTTCTGAAATGGCGCAGGTATCTACTCTTGGCGCCGCTGGTCGTGATTCTCTTGCCGATCGTGTTCCCTGCCGCTGCGGAGAGAATGCTCATGGGGTTTGGCGAAGTCGACGCAGCCGGTGAGACTGCTGTCGATGAGTATGAGTTCAGTTCCGGCAGGCTAATGGTCTGGCCGTATGTTATTGATAAAATTATGGAATCACCCCTGGTCGGCTACGGGCGACTGGCGATGCAGCGTACCGGTCTGACCGACCAGTTGATTTCAGATTTAAACGAGGCTTTCGGTCACCCACACAATATGTATCTCGAAACCTTGTTGGATAACGGCGTACTTGGTTCCCTGCCGATATTTTTGTTCTTCGGTATGGTCATCGTCTACTCAGCGCGGCTGTTCAGAAGCAGCAACCGCCTGTACTCGGCCGTTGGCGGCTTGGCCCTGGCCTTGACGCTGGCCCAGTTGATCGCCGGGATAGGGGCACAGCATGTCTACCCGAGATCCATTACGTTGGGGTGGTGGGCTGCTATGTTCCTTATGCTCCGGATCCATGTCGAAGAAAGACAGGCGCAAGAGGCGCCGCAAGCTGAGGTGGTCGCGGATGTGTTGGCGACGAAAGCGCAGCGGGAAGATGTGTTCGCTCGTGCGGAGGAGGCGGCATGGCAATGACAAAACTGGCCTACATCCTGGCGGCCAGCCATTCGGGTTCGACGCTTCTGAGTATGCTGTTAGGCGCTCACCCGCAGATCGCCACCATCGGTGAGATGAAACTCTCGGCCAAAGCCATGGGTGACCTGGACCGCTATCGCTGTTCGTGCGGCAGTCTGATACAGGAATGCGCCTTCTGGCGACAGGTCAGAGAAGGCATGGCAGACCGAGGTTTTGCGTTCGACCTCGCCTGCGCCGGCACTGATTACCGGGAGATTGATTCGCGTTATGCTCGGCGATTGTTGGCAGCATCGCACAAAGGGCGCCTTTTTGAATATGTGCGCGATGCGGCGCTTGGACTTTCGCCTGTATGGCGAAGCCAACTGCCCGAAGTTCACCGGCGCAATTCCGCCTTAGCTGCGACTGTTGCCAGGATCACAGGCACGAAAGTCATTGTGGATTCGTCGAAAAGCCCTCTGCGGCTGAAGTACCTGTTGAGGAACTCCGAGTTGGATGTAAAGGTCATCCGCCTCATTCGGGATGGGCGGGCTGTGGCTCTGACCTATATGGACCCAGCCAATTTCGCCGATGCGGAGGACCCCAACAAGCGGGCCGGCGGTATGGGAGGCGACCGTGCCAAGGAGCGGCTTACAATGACCCAGGCAGCCTATGAGTGGCGACGCTGCATGGAAGAGGCGAAACATGTCCTGCGCAGCTTAAATAAATCACAGTGGATTGAAGTTCATTATGAAAATTTATGTGAAGATACGGACAATACGCTGTGGCGATTATTTGAGTTTCTCGATCTTGTTCCTCAAAAGAGAATTAAGGATTATCGCTCCGTAGAGCAACATGTCATCGGCAATGGCATGCGGCTGGATACAACGTCAGAGATTCGACTTGATGAACGATGGAGAGCTGTTTTAACAGATGATGAATTAAAAGTTTTTAACCGAATCGCAGGTAAATTGAATTTGCAATATGGGTATATGTGAAATCTGGAGTATGTGAAAAGTTGGTTGGTAAGATAAGTACAATTAGGAGATGTAAAAATATCCGCGACCGGGTTTTTGACCGAGAGCAGTTATCAAAGGCCATTTTTAAAAGAGCGGTCTTAGAATTGATATCGTCTGAGACTAGCATACTTGATTTAGGATGTGGACGTCGAGCATCATTTCTTCGTTCGTTGTCCCCATTTGTCAGGAAGGCTTATGGACTCGATTTAGAGATATCTGAGAGTATCATCGATGATAATATTCATATTATGCAGGGAGATGCCGAAGCGATACCGTTAGATGATAGTAGTGTAGATATTATCACTATGATTAACGTAGTCGAGCATTTACGGGACCCTAAAAAAGTATTTTTAGAATGCGGACGGGTTCTCAGGCCAGGTGGTAGTTTTTTTCTGATGACACCTAACAAGTTTTACCCACCAATCTTTATCGGTCGTGCTTTGCCTCATTTTATACGACAATGGGCTAATTCGGTTATTACGAGCACCCGGAGCGAAGACACATTTCGTTCCTACTACAAGGCTAATTCAGCCAAGGCCTTGGTGCATATCTGCTCTTTAGCAGGTCTGAGCGTGGACAGTATCAAATACTTATCCAACCATCCGGAATATTTTATGTTTTCAACGTTAGTTTATCGTTTTGCGGTTGCTATTGAACTTTTTGTAATTAAACACGAAACGTTACGTTGGTTTCGACAACGAATTTTTTGCCATTTTATAAAGCCAGAATGAGTGAACCGATGGCAATAAGGTTAATCGCTGCAATAATGGTGAAGGAGTAATAATATTTGAGAGGTTACGTCCATCGAGGAACAATCTAACAATACAAGCAACCATGTTCTTTTGAATTATGAAAACGGCATTGATCTGACAGGCCGGGACAGGTTAGTCTGGAACGTCATCTTTAGCTGGGCGGGATATTTTGTGTTCATCGTCGCGGGATTTATCATGCCGCGGATGATCGACCGGCGGCTCGGGCAGGAGATGCTGGGTGTTTGGGATTTTACCTGGTCGCTAACGAGCTATTTTAGCCTGGTGCAATTAGGAATCGGCTCTTCGGTCAATCGTTATGTTGCTAAGTACCGTGCGGCTGAGGATATTTCAGGAATCAACCTGATTATAAGTTCGGCTGGTTGTATTCTGGGCATTGCTGGATTGGTTGTTTTTGGATTAACTGTTACAGTTTCTCTGATGCTGCCTCAGCTATTCGGTCACAAGCTGGGAGAAAACGTTAATGTGGCACAATGGGTGGTGTTTTTTACAGGAGCCGGGCTGAGTATTCGGATGGTTTTCAGCTCATTTCACGGACTGCTGACCGGCTTCCACCGGTGGGGACTTCATAATCTGATAAAAAGTGGATGGTATGTAATAACCGTTGCAGGAATGATTATTGCTCTGCTTGAAGGCGGGGGTCTGCGGAGTCTTGCAGTAATAGTTTTCGCAGGGCAGATACTGGAAGATGCGACACGGGTGACGCTGGCGTATCGGATATGCGAAGGATTGCACGTCAGACTATCGCTTGTACAGTCGAAAACAGTCAGAAAGTTGTTTGTCTTTGGCGGAAAGACGCTGATTCCGAGTGTATCGAATATGCTGCTGAATCAGACGACCAACATCCTGATCGTGGCCTATCTTGGTCCGGCGGCGCTGGCTTTGTACGCAAGGCCTTGCTCGCTGGTGCATCATATCAACACATTAGTCAATAAAATGGCAATGACCCTGACGCCGACCATCAGTTCGATGCAAAGCACCGGAAACATCAAAGGAATACGAGAGTTACTTATAAGTTCCGTCAGATATTCTTTTTATATGGTTCTGCCGATGGTCCTTGTGCTGGTTGTTTTTGGCGATGCGGTAATGCAGTGCTGGATGGGGCCTCGCTACGCAAACGGCCTGATACCGGCTATTCTGGCGGTTGGATACCTTGCCGTTTTTGTCCAGCGGCCGGTATTAAATATTCTGGCGGGTTTGAATGCCCATGGTCGGGCAGGTATAGCTAAATTTATAACTTCTGTATTCTCAGCCGGGCTAACCGTTCTGGTTCTTGGCTATTTTAAGTGGGGAATTGTCGGCGCGGCGGTCGCCGTCACGCTTCCTTTGATGATTATGAACGTTGTCTATCTGCCGCTGTTGGTATGCAGGAAAGTCGGTCTCAATGTGAGCCGATACTTCCTGTCCGTGACGGTTCGCCCCATGATTCATGTATTGCCGTTTGCGATTTGTCTTGTTATCGCCCGTTTTGTTTTCAGCACGGTGCCGCTGAAAGGTTTGTTGTGGGGTGGCTTGGCAGGCGGTGCTGTCCTTACAGTACTATATTACCGATATGTGTTGCCCAACAGAATACGTGTGAAGACAAATTCGATTCTTCGTTTGAGTGCGGAAAGTTAGTGTGCGTTTTCGTTTAAGACAGTTAGTTCTTAGCATAGCGAGGTATGCGGGTGTCATCAGGCTTTTTCAATATATCCATCGCAATAAAATTGTGATTCTGACGATACATGGTGTTATGGACGAGCAAGACAATCCTTTATGGATACCATTGCGACCCCAATTGCCACGAGACAAACTGGAGCAGTATCTGAAAACTCTTTCGAGAAGATATCATTTTGTGTCCTTGATGGATGCCGTGGAAATGATATGCGGGCGAAAGCCCATGCAGCCGTACAGCATGGTTTTGACCTTCGACGATGGCTATCGTAATAACCTTACCCATGCTTTACCAATTCTTCGTCGTTACAACGTACCGGCTACTTTTTTCGTAACCACAAGTTTCCTGGATAATCCAAGGCCATTTTGGTGGGATCGTCTGGATTACGCTTTGCAGCAGCTCAACGTCCACAGACGTGAAGTGAAAGTAGGCTCTTTCACCATGACTCTGGACAGCAGCACCAGAAAGGCATTGTGTCAGTCTTACAAACGGCTCCGGCGTACGGCCAAGAACCTGACCTGGATATCGGATCATGAATTCCTAAAGGACATAGAGCAATTGTCGTGCTATCTGGAACAAGAATCCGGGCGGGCGCTAGCCGATATACAAGATGAAGATGACTGGTCTGCAATCATGACATGGAAGCAGGTACAGAAAGCCGCGAACAATGGCGTGACTATTGGAAGCCATACTGTCGATCATATTCGTCTCGGTCTCGTTGAGGCAGAAATCACTCGTGACCAACTCGAAAGATCTAAGAGGGACATCGAAGAACACATCAGCAAGCCCTGCCTGAGTATATGTTACCCAAACGGAAGCTTGGCAGATGAAACGGTCTCTCTTGCCAGGGAATGTGGTTATATTTGCGGACTTACGACGAAAGAGGGGCTGAATTGTGTAGGAGATGATGTGATGAGGTTACAAAGAATTGGGTTGCCGGTAAATGCGAGAAGCATCGATCTTCTTGCGCGCATTAGTGGTGTTTCTATGGTAGTCAGCAGAGCTGGACAAGGGCATAGAAAATTATATGGAAATCTCGGTCAATGGAAACTAAATATGTTTCATCATTGTAAACGCTTAAAAAACATATTCTTTTATCATATATCAAACTTGTTTAAGAACAAAAAGAACAACATTCCAAATGTACATAAATATGAAAATTATGACATTAGTAAATATCTCGAAACTGCTGAGAAATTGAAGATAAATATAATGCCTTTAGGTTTTGGGATTTACGAATTAACAAAAGGGGAAATTACTAGAAGAATTTCGAGTAGTTTGTGCATTGACAAAGAAAATGCCCTTACATACAAATTGTGTGGAAATAAATATCTTACTTATAAAATACTCT